>JAOUMY010000001.1:900000-1147930 GCA_029881255.1 Gammaproteobacteria bacterium
TGCCATTACAAACTTGCGCCGTAACGGGTTTTGGTGCAGGACAAGAATTTGTTGTAGTTCCTCGTCAGACAATTCGCGATAACGAAACTGTAAATCAAGTCTGTTTGCATTGCGTAAGTTGTGCTCAACGGTATCTTTGAAGCTGGAAATCTGGTATTCCAGTTTTTGTTTGTTTTCGTCATCGTACTTATCAAAGTAGATTAGCTTCGCTTTGGCCCGTTCTTGAAACACGTTTGCTTTAAGGTAAAGTTGTGACTCTGTAGTGAGTGACGCCTCTTCTACCTGGTTGATAAGTTGTATGCGTGCTTTGGGTGGAATATGCTGGTCGAGAAAATTGAAAAAATCGTATTGAGATTTAAGTTGTTCTGGCTTCTCGTATGGTCTATCTAATACGGTTAGCTTGCGCGCGAGCGGTTGTTGGTAAAAATCGATTAGCTGTGAAATTTCCTCTTCGGAAAGGGCTTTGACTAAGTAGTCTTTGACGCGAGAAGTGAGAATAGCTTCAGAAAGTTTTTCCAGATAAAGATCTTTTTCGCTAGTAGATAAAGCTTGTTCTGGGCGAGTAAGATCTTCCTCACTCAAGTCTGTGCGTATCTTCCGCTCCAGGCGTTGTATGCTGTTGTCGACTTCTGTAGTTGCCAAAAGCGTGTCAATTTTTGAGTTCGTTTCGTCGGACAAAGCTGGGTTTACAGCAGCTAGGTATGCTAGCAGCACATACAGGAATCGTTTGCGCATTGTTTTTATGCTCCCAGCTTTATGTTCAGCATTTCTTCAATCGTATCCAGTTTCTCTTTTATTGTATGGCCATAGAAATCCTGATAACGCTGATCTTTGCGCCACTGCTGAAAGCTTTTATCAAAGTGTTTGTTCCAGTTTGACTCACCCACAACAGACTTGACTGATGCCTCAAGCCCGGCTTCGTGGAGTATGAAAAAAGGAATTTCGTCAGGAAAATAATTTCGAAAGTAGGGACTATCGATTTTGACACCAGTGACACGTACCACGTACATGCGGTGATTCTCCTGAGTGGTGTATGCCTCTACGATACTTAGCCGTGATTGTTCTTCCCCAGGGCGCGTATCGTAACTCCATATCTGACCCAGGCGAAAACATTTGTTGTGCTGCTGACTTGTTATGTTGGCGCAGCCAGATACCAGGCCAAGGAATAAAATTGCAGCAATGTGTACGGCCAGGGGAGGAGTCGTAAATATCATTTTTCTCGGTGCGCTGATGAGTTTTGTTGGTGTTCACTATATAGAAATTCAATGTGCTGGAAAAGTACTACGCATTACATGTAAATACGGTGAAATGTTTAGGTGGAGACTAAGGTTGGAATTTTTGCTTGCGATTCATGTTGTTGATGATTTGCGCTCACAAACTGGCATAGGTAATATGAGCACATTCAATTTCACGCGGAGTCTTGTCAATGGATAGAAGAAAGTTTCTTTCAGGTGTAGGTGCGGGCGTTGCTGTTGCTGGCGCCAGTGTGGCAGGAATGAAGACAGCTGCCGCGGCGAAAAAGATTAAATGGAAAATGGTTACTACCTGGCCGAAGAATTTCCCAGGTCTTGGTACCGGTGCGAACACCCTGGCCAGATTGGTCGGCGAAATGAGTGGTGGGCGCATGGAGGTAAAGGTATACGGCGCCAACGAGCTAGTGCCTCCCTTCGAGATATTTGACGCGGTTTCCAAAGGCACGGCGCAAATGGGTCACGGTGCGGCCTATTATTGGAAGGGTAAGAGCGAAGCCGCGCAGTTTTTCGCCGCAGTACCCTTCGGTCTCACCGCACAGGAGATGAATGGCTGGCTTTATCATGGTGGTGGCATGGAGCTGTGGAAAGAGGTTTACAAGCCATTTGGCTTGATTCCTTCCGCTGCAGGTAATACGGGCGTTCAAATGGGCGGGTGGTTCAACAAGGAAATAAACAGCGTAGGCGATCTGAACGGTTTGAAAATGCGTATCCCGGGCCTGGGGGGCGAGGTGCTCAAGCGTGCTGGTGGTACCCCGGTAAATCTACCCGGAGGGGAAATTTTTACATCTCTCAAGTCTGGTGCTATCGACGCGACGGAATGGATTGGACCATACAATGATCTCGCCTTCGGTCTGCATAAGGCTGCTAAGTATTATTACTACCCCGGTTGGCACGAGCCCGGTACCACGCTTGAATGCTTTATCAATGAGCAAGCATTTAAAGAGTTGCCTGCTGATCTGCAATCCATCGTGATGCAGGCCTGTCGTATCGCCAATCAAGATATGTTGGCTGAGTATACTTCTAATAATAATGCGGCTCTCGCTACGTTGAAGAATAAACACAAAGTGGAAGTCAGACGTTTCTCTGATGATGTGCTGAAAAAACTGCGTGACCTTTCTGATGAGGTGGTGCGCGAGGTGGCTGCGAAAGACGCCATGTCGAAGAAGGTATTCGAATCTTTTAATACGTTCAGGCAACAGGTTATCGCTTGGCACGATATTTCGGAATTGGCTTATTTGAACGCACGTAAACTGTAATACGGAGAGGATGCAATGAAACGTCGTGATTTACTCAAGGGAACGAGTGCAGTCGTCGGCAGCGTCGCATTGGCGGGTGCGCCAGCCATCGTAGGCGCGGCAAATAAGATTCAATGGAAGATGGTCACGGCGTGGCCGAAAAATTTTCCCGGTCTCGGTACCGGCGCAAACTTCCTGGCCAATCTGATCACAGAGATGAGTGGCGGGGAGCTTGAAGTAAAAGTGTATGGTGCGGGCGAGCTCGTGCCACCCTTTGAAGTGTTTGATGCGGTTTCCAAGGGAACGGCGCAAATGGGGCACGCAGTGTCTTATTACTGGAAAGGCAAGACCGAAGCGTCCCAGTTTTTTACCTGTGTACCCTTTGGTTTGAATGCCCAGGAGATGAATTCCTGGTTGTACCACGGCGGCGGACTGGAGTTGTGGCAGGAACTATATGCGCCTTACAGTATTGTGCCGGCGGCCGGTGGAAATTCGGGTACGCAAATGGCCGGTTGGTTTAACAAGGAGATTAATTCCCTGGAGGACTTGAAAGGCCTGAAAATGCGTATCCCAGGCTTTGCTGGGGACGTTTTCAAGCGCATAGGCGGAACTCCTGTGACGATTCCCGCGGGCGAAATCTTTACCGCGTTAAAGTCTGGTGTGATAGATGCTGCGGAGTGGGTGAGTCCTTACAATGATCTCGCATTTGGTTTATATAAGGCGGCTAAGTATTACTACTACCCTGGTTGGCACGAGCCCGGTCCAGCCCTGGAAGTTCTCATTAACGAAACGGCGCTCAAGCAGCTTCCCAAAGATATGCAAAGCATCGTAATGAATGCCTGTCGTGTAGCGAATGCTGATATGGAGGCGGAGTTCACTGCCAGGAACAGCACGGCGTTGACGACGCTCAAGGAGAAGCACGGTGTTCAGGTTAAGCAATTACCTGATGACGTGTTGCGGAAGCTGCATCAAATCTCAACAAGCGTTGTGCAAGAACTGGCTTCAAAGGACAAGATGGCGGGGAAAATTCATGAATCAGTGGTGAACTTCCAGCAACAATCTTCGTCCTGGTTGGAGCTTTCAGAGCATGCTTACATGCTGTCGAGGCGGATTTAAGCGACGTTAGCGTCGCTTTCGCTACAATTTCCTTAATTTTGCCGCGCTGTACTCTCCAGATTGCGCATGCCCCATCGTGTCAGTATAATTTCTGGCCATTTTGCCTGTGATCCGGACACTATTCGAAAAAATATGCCGGTTCCGTACTCTCAATGTTGGATACATCAGTGGAACAGAAAAACGCTTTAAACACAGGGCTTTATCGCCCGGAATTCGAAAAAGACAATTGCGGTTTCGGCCTGATCGCGAATATGGACGGTAAGCCCAGCCACTGGGTGGCGGATACCGCTATTAAAGCATTGGCACGTATGACTCACCGTGGAGCGGTTGCTGCAGATGGCAAGACCGGTGACGGGTGTGGTCTTTTGTTCCGCAAACCCGATAGTTTTTTGCGACAAGTGGGAGAGAGTCTAGGCTTTGAGCTCGCCGATAACTATGCCGTGGGAATGGTGTTCCTTAATCCTGATCAATCCAAGGCTGAAGCCGCGCGCACTAAGTTGGTAGACGAATGTCGTGCACAAGGTCTTGAGGTGCTCGGCTGGCGTGAAGTGCCCGTCGATCCATCAGCCTGTGGTGAAGAGGCTTTAAAGAGTCTGCCACGTATTGAGCAGTTATTTGTCAATGGACCCACGGGCATGGACGAGGATACTCTCGACCGCCAACTGTTTCAGGCGCGTCGTCGTACCGAAAAAGCCCTGGAGGTTAGTGACCCAGTCTTTTATATACCGACGTTCTCGTGCAAGGTAATTTCCTACAAAGGCCTGGTAATGCCCGAGTATCTGCCAATCTTTTATAAAGACTTGCAGGACGCAGGACTGGAGACATCGTTGGCAGTTTTCCACCAACGGTTTTCTACCAACACCTTGCCACAGTGGCGTCTTGCCCAACCCTTCCGTTATCTGGCGCATAACGGTGAAATCAATACCGTACAGGGCAACCGTAATTGGGCTATTGCGCGTGGACACAAATTTGAAACGCCATTGATTAGCATGGAAGACGTGCGCCCAGTGGTGTCATTAACAGGATCAGATTCCAACAGTCTCGATAATATGCTTGAGACCTTGTTAGCCGGCGGGATGGACATTTTTCGCGCCATGCGTTTTCTTGTCCCACCGGCGTGGCAAAACGTCGACACCATGGACCCCGATTTGCGTGCTTTCTATGAGTATGCCTCCATGCACATGGAGCCATGGGATGGCCCTGCCGGTATCGTTTTGACCGATGGCCGTCATGCGGCCTGTTGTTTAGACCGCAATGGTTTGCGTCCAGCGCGCTACGTGATCACTAACGATAGGCATATCACGCTAGCCTCTGAGATCGGCGTATATGACTACAAGCCCGAGGATGTTGTTGCCAAGGGTCGATTAAAACCAGGTCAGATGTTGGCGGTAGACACCTTTACTGGTGAGTTGAAGTTGCCGGAAGATATCAACAAAGATATCGCCAGCCGTCATCCTTACAAAGAATGGATGAGCAAACACGCTCAGCGTCTTGAAGCACGGCTGTTTGGTGATGTGGCCGGCATGGGGAGTTTTGAGCCGGAGCAGTTGGATGTATATCAGAAGATGTTCCAGGTCTCTTTCGAAGAGCGAGATCAGGTAATTCGCGTTCTCGCCGAATCTGCTGCGGAAGCGGTAGGATCAATGGGCGACGACACGCCTATGGCTGTGTTGTCCGAGCGTCAACGTTCATTGTTTGATTATTTCCGTCAGCAGTTTGCCCAGGTAACGAATCCGCCGATTGATCCTTTGCGGGAACAGATCGTCATGTCGCTAGAGACCTGCTTTGGACGTGAGCTGAATATTTTTGAAGACAGCGCCGAGCACGCGAGACGCTTACTCGTCGATTCGCCTGTGTTGTCTCAGGGCAAGCTAGAGCAGTTACTCAGCATCAATGACGCCGACTACGCTCACCATAGCATCGAGTTGAATGTGGATGAAAATATCCCGCTTAGCAATGCATTGAAGTCAATCACCGATGAAGCTGTCAATGCAGTACGTAGCGGCAAAGTGGTATTGGTGCTGAGTGACAAAAACATCGCCAAAGGCAAACTACCCGTTCATGCATTGCTTGCGACAGGTGCAGTACATCATCGCTTGATTGCTGAAGGGCTGCGTTGTGACGCTAACATCGTGGTAGAAACCGGTGTGGCGCGTGATCCGCATCACTTCGCGGTATTGCTTGGTTACGGCGCGACAGCAATCTGTCCTTACCTGGCCTATGAAATCCTGTCAGACATGGTGCGAACTGGTGAAGTTCGCGATGGTGTGAAGCCTAGACTTGCCCAACGTTACCGTCGCGGTATCAACAAAGGCCTGTTCAAAATTATTTCCAAGATGGGTATTTCTGCAATTTCCAGTTATCGAGGCGCTCAGCTATTCGAGGCTGTAGGTTTGGATAATGAAGTGATCAATTTGTGCTTTAAAGGTACGACGGCACGTATCCGTGGAACCGGCTTTGCTGAATTGGAAAATGATCAACGTTCGCTGGCTAAGTTAGCCTGGACACCACGTAAGAATATCGATCATGGCGGTCTACTGAAATATGTGCATGGCGGCGAATATCACGCCTATAACCCTGACGTAGTGCGTAGCCTCCAGGTTGCCGTTAAGAGTGGTAAATATGAGGACTATCAGGTTTACGCGGATATCGTGAACAATAGACCGGTTTCCTCATTGCGCGATTTGCTTGCGCCTCGCACAGACATTAAAGCAATCGCGGTCGATCAAGTTGAGGCTGAAGACGTCATACTTAAGCGCTTCGATAGCGCTGGTATGTCATTGGGCGCCTTGTCACCAGAGGCGCACGAATCCTTAGCCATTGCGATGAATCGTCTCGGTGGCCGTTCGAACTCGGGTGAAGGCGGCGAAGACCCTGCCCGTTTCGGTACTGAAAAGGTTTCCAAGATCAAACAGGTTGCATCTGGTCGTTTTGGCGTAACGCCACACTATCTCGTTAACGCTGAAGTAATTCAGATCAAAATTGCCCAGGGCGCCAAGCCTGGTGAAGGCGGTCAGCTACCGGGCAAGAAAGTGGACAAGCTCATCGCGACCCTGCGCTATGCGCGTCCCGGTGTGTCGCTGATTTCACCACCACCTCATCATGATATTTATTCGATTGAGGATCTGGCGCAGCTGATTTTCGACCTTAAGCAAATCAATCCGAAGGCACTGGTGTCGGTCAAACTTGTCGCCGAGGCTGGTGTTGGTACGATCGCCGCTGGTGTTGCTAAGGCCTACGCCGATCTGATTACGATTTCCGGTTATGACGGTGGTACGGGTGCAAGTCCTTTGACGTCAGTAAAGTATGCAGGAAGTCCGTGGGAATTAGGCCTTTCTGAAACACACCAAACACTGCGCGCAAATAACCTGCGTGACAAGGTTCGCCTGCAAGCGGACGGTGGTCTGAAGACAGGTCTTGATGTCATCAAGGCGGCCATACTCGGCGCGGAAAGTTTTGGTTTCGGTACCGGTCCTATGGTGGCTTTGGGATGTAAATATCTGCGCATTTGTCACTTGAACAATTGCGCAACGGGTGTTGCCACCCAGGATAAGGTGTTACGCATGGAACACTTTATTGGTTTACCCGAAATGGTGATGAACTATTTCAAGTTTATTGCGCGCGAAACACGCGAGTGGATGGCAAAACTGGGCGTCAGCAAAATGGAAGACCTGATTGGTCGCACAGACTTGTTGACTATCCTCGAAGGTAAAACGGCTAAACAGCGCAAACTGGATTTGTCGCCGATTCTGTCTGATGGTGGTGTTGCAGCCGACAAACCGCGCTTCTGCGTAGAGCCACACAACGAACCTTTTGATAAAGGCGAATTGGCTGAACGCATGGTAGCTGATGCCTTGTCTGCGATTGAAAGCAAGAGTGGTGGCGAATTCAGCTACGAAGTGAAGAATGTGAATCGTTCAATCGGTGCACGTTTGTCTGGTGAGATCGCCTTGCGTCATGGCAACCAGGGTATGGTTGAGGCGCCAATCAAGCTTCGACTAACAGGAACTGCGGGTCAAAGTCTTGGAGTGTGGAACGCAGGCGGTTTGCATATCCACTTGAAAGGCGATGCCAACGATTATGTGGGTAAAGGTATGACAGGTGGCAGAATTGTTATTTCGCCTCCGGTCGGTAGTAAATTCAAGAGTAACGAAGCCGCAATTATCGGCAACACCTGTTTATATGGTGCCACCGGTGGTGTGCTCTATGCGGCCGGTACGGCCGGTGAACGTTTTGCCGTGCGTAATTCGGGCGCCATGTCTGTTGTTGAAGGTGTGGGTGATCATGGCTGCGAATATATGACTGGTGGCGTGATTACTGTGCTTGGTGAAACCGGCGTTAACTTCGGTGCAGGCATGACCGGTGGTTTTGCCTATGTTCTCGATCTGAATAATCGCTTCGTCGATCGTTACAACCATGAGTTGATCGACATACATCGCATATCGACAGAGAACACCGAGGCGCATCGCCACTACCTGCGCGACATGATTCAGGACTATGTGAGTGAAACTGATAGTGAGTGGGGGCGCGAAATCCTCGACAACTTCAGTGATTACATCGGCAAGTTCTGGCTGATTAAACCGAAGGCCTCTGAACTTGAGACCCTCATGGACGCTCTGCGTAGCGCGGCATAAGCAAGTTATAAATTGGTTGATTAGACATGAGTGATAGTTTTCGATTTCTCAATCTGAATCGTCAGGACCCAGCGAAGAAGCCCGTTGAAGTCCGAGTCTACGATTACAATGAGATTTATGGGCAGTTCGATAGACAAAAAGCGGCAGATCAGGCTGATCGTTGTCTTGCGTGTGGCAATCCTTACTGTGAGTGGAAGTGTCCGGTTCATAACTACATTCCCAACTGGCTGAAACTGGTTGCTGAGGGCAATATCCTCGAAGCCGCAGAACTATCCCATCAGACAAATTCACTACCCGAAATATGCGGTCGAGTTTGCCCGCAAGACCGACTTTGTGAAGGTTCATGTACACTCAATGATGGCTTTGGTGCAGTAACCATAGGCGCAATAGAACGCTACATCAGTGACACCGCTTTTTCTCAAGGCTGGCGTCCGGATATGTCAAAGGTGGAGCCGACAGGAAAGAAAGTTGCGGTTATTGGTGCAGGTCCAGCGGGACTTGGTTGTGCTGATATTCTTGTACGTAATGGTGTGAAGCCAGTGGTCTTTGATCGTCATCCAGAAATCGGAGGTTTGTTGACCTTCGGTATCCCGGGATTCAAACTGGAAAAAGAAATCGTTCAACGTCGTCGCAGCGTGATGGAAGAGATGGGTGTTGAAT
Organism: Gammaproteobacteria bacterium; assembly: GCA_029881255.1. Classification (NCBI taxonomy): domain Bacteria; kingdom Pseudomonadati; phylum Pseudomonadota; class Gammaproteobacteria; species Gammaproteobacteria bacterium. The sequence goes on from JAOUMY010000001.1 coordinate 908,899, forward strand.
TCGTTCTCGATACTGAGATTGGCAAGGATCTTCCGTTTCAGAAACTACTCGATGATTACGATGCCGTTTTCCTGGGTATGGGCACTTACAATTATATGAAAGGCGGTTTTCCTGGCGAAGAAATGCCTGGTGTATATGAGGCATTGCCATATCTGATTTCCAATACCAATAACATGATGGGCTTTGAAAAATCATCGGATGAGTTCATCAGCATGAAAGACAAGCGCGTAGTGGTTCTTGGTGGTGGTGATACGGCTATGGACTGTGTGCGCACCGCATTGCGTCAAGGTGCCTCGCAAGTGATTTGCGCCTATCGCCGTGACGAAACCAATATGCCAGGTTCGAAAAAGGAAGTGGAAAACGCCAAGGAAGAAGGCGCGCAGTTCATGTGGAACCGTCAACCTATTGAAGTTGTAGGAGATGGTCAGGTAAAGGGTGTGAAAGTTGTCACTACCCAGTTGGGTGCGCCTGATGCGAGAGGACGCCGCAGCCCGGAAGCGGTATCTGGTTCCGAAGAAATTATCGATGCCGATCACGTTATCGTTGCCTTTGGTTTTCAGCCCAGCCCCTCTCCGTGGTTCGAAGAATTTGGAATTAGCATTGATGAACGTGGTCGCGTAGTTGCGCCGGAAAATAAGACATTTAAATTTCAGACGACGAATGAAAAAGTGTTTGCCGGTGGCGACATGGTTCGTGGTTCGGATCTGGTGGTAACCGCAGTTTTTGAAGGGCGCAACGCTGCCGAGGGTATACTCGACTATCTCGGTGTTTAGCTGATTTAGTTATTTATAAATTTAAAACCAAAACCGAATTCATTTTTTGTGCTTTCGTCGGTCCTTTGATGAATTCAAACAACTGAGCTGTTTCTCCCGTTAGTCTATAGCTTGTTAAGACTGTTTTTTTCGAGAAAACACAAATAGAGATAATCATGACTGAATTAAAAAACGATCGTTTTCTTCGCGCCCTGTTAAAAGAACCTGTTGACTATACGCCAGTGTGGATGATGCGTCAGGCTGGCCGCTATTTGCCAGAATATCGTGCGACTCGTACTAAAGCGGGTAGTTTCATGGATCTCTGCAAAAACGCAGATCTGGCTTGTGAAGTTACTTTGCAGCCTTTGGATCGTTATCCACTAGATGCGGCTATTCTGTTTTCAGATATCTTAACTATTCCCGATGCAATGGGTCTGGGTCTGCGCTTCACGACTGGCGAAGGGCCAGCCTTTGATCGTCCGATTCAAAGCGAAGCGGACGTGAAGAAGCTGGGTGTTCCTGATCCAGAGGGTGAGTTGAAGTATGTTATGGATGCGGTTCGCACCATACGCCGTGAACTAAACGGGCGTGTACCTCTAATCGGATTTTCCGGCAGTCCGTGGACGCTTGCGACCTATATGGTAGAAGGTGGTTCAACCAAAGATTATGCGAAAGTCAAAGGCATGATGTATGACCGTCCAGATTTGATGCATAAGGTGTTGGATACCACCGCACAATCGGTTATTTCTTATCTCAACGCACAAGTGGACGCGGGCGCACAAGCTTTAATGATTTTTGATACTTGGGGCGGCATCCTCACGCCAAGAGATTACAAAGAATTTTCTCTGCGCTACATGGCGCAAATCGTTGATGGTCTTAAACGCGAAGCCGAAGGGCGTAAAGTGCCTGTGATCCTGTTCACCAAAGGCGGCGGTGCCTGGCTGGAAGACATGGCCGCGACCGGATGCGATGGTTTGGGTCTTGATTGGACGATTGAAATTGGTGAAGCACGTCGACGTGTGGGCAATAAGGTCGCGCTTCAAGGAAATATGGATCCGTCTATCCTGTATGCCTCGCCAGAAAGAATTCGCAAAGAAGTCGCGTCTATCCTGGAAAGTTATGGTACAGGTTCTGGTCATGTCTTCAATCTTGGTCATGGTATTCATCAACACGTTAACCCGGAACATGCCGGCGCTTTTATCGAGGCCGTACATGAGTTAAGCGCGAAGTACCATAAATAATATTTTTCAGATCGACTGAAGGGGCTGTTGAAGCCCCTTTTTCATTTGTGAATCCTAGTATCCTGAAACGCATATCTATACAACTCAACGATTGACGTTGATATCTGCATTTCTAACGTCCTAGCCTTAGCCTGTCTTAGTCGATATAGGGGCGATTCCGATCTAAAAAGTATAGTGGTATCGTAGGTTCTCGTCTCTACTCTGCAATACATGTATACAAATCGCGTATTGGGACCGTGTTCACACTTGTCACGCGAAGAAATCACAAGAACTGCGCCTCCGTTCCCTTTTGTCTGTGAGCAAATCGACATCACTTATACGTGAATTTTCCTATGATTTCTCTACGTTAACGTTTTCGGTTTGTATTATGTTGTCAGACCAAGTTCTGGATCAAAAGTCTCAAACTGCAGAGGCCTTAGTGCCGATGATTGATCTGTTTGCTGTCCTGGCGTTGGTCTTCATGCTGTATTCGACGCAGGAAATAATCGACGTAAAAGTAGAGACTGAGCAGCAGATACAGGAAATTGTTACACAAGTTGAAACAGAGAAAAAAGAGGAGTCACGGCGTCGAGCCTTAGCGCAGAATTCAAATTTGACATTAGACATGATTAAGCAGCGACAGCAGGAACAAGCTGAAGAGCTGATGCAAAAATTCGCTCAATTATTGGCGGTAGAGCAAAAGAAATTTGCAGGTGAATACGAAGAGCTGGTAGTCGATATCGAAGACAAGCATGCTCGTCAGCGAGAAGATTTGGAAAAACAACGAAAGCAGGATCTTGCAATCGCAGAACAGAATTATCGCGACAATTTGGCTGCCAAAGAACGTGAGCTGGAAGAGCGAAAATATGTTGCCATAGAGCAAGCGGAACGTCGATTTGCCGGGCAACTTGTGGAACAACAAACGCGTTTGGAACAACAAAAGCGCAAAGAGTTAGAGATCGCGCGCTCTGCGCTTGAACAGGCACTTGCGGATCAAGAGTCTAAACTGGCTGATAAACGAAAAATCGAATTGGCTAAGGTCCAGGCAGAATATGCGCGGACGCTAACCGATCAAAAAACTGCATTAGAACACCAGAAGCGAAAGGTGTTGGATGAGGCGAAGCTTGCATTTGACCAGGCTTTGCGTGAAAACGAAAAGCAAGAGCTGGAGAACAGACGAGCTGTAATGGATAAGGCGCAAGACGAATACCGGCGCGCGTTATTGGCGCAAAAGATAGCGTTAGAAGCGCAGCGAAACCAGGAATTGAAAAATGCTGAGCAGGACTACCAGCGAGCTTTGTCAGAACAGCAGTTCGAGCTGGCACGAAAGAAACGGGAAGAACTCGCCAAGGCAAAGCAAATACATATGGCAGCGCTTTCCGAACAAAAAGCTGTTTTGGAAACACAAAAGCGCCATGATCTGGAAAAGGCGCATCAAGCATATCAGGACGCCATTAGAAGTAATAAAAGCCGTATGATTTCTGAGAAGAAAATGGAATTGACTCAGGCAAAGCGCGATTACGCAGATGCCTTAGCCGTGCAAAAAACGGCACTGGAGGCAGAAAAACAGATGGCGCTAAAGCAAGCGCACAAAGAGTATCGTGACGCCATAAAAAACAAAGAAACTGATTTAAGCAAAGAAAAACAAATGGCTCTTGCTAAGGCGCAAGAAGAATACTTCCAGGCACTGGCAGAACAGAAAACGGCATTAGAGCGACAGACGCGCGAGACTTTGAGTCGTGCACAGCAGGCATACGATAAGGCGCTCGCGTCAAAGCAGACCCAGATTGCAGCAAAAACTCATCGGGAACTTGAGCGCGCCAGGGCTGAGCATGAGTCTGCATTACAAGCTGAACGTGTTGCACTGAACGCGCAGAAGAAAGAAGCGCTTCAAAGAGCGCAACAGGAATATGATGACGCGCTTGCAGAAAACAAAGCGCAATTAGCAAAGGAAAAGGGTGTTGATCTGGCAAAGGCTAAAAGTGAATACGACAAAATGCTGGCAGAGCAAGTTTCTTCCCTGGAAACGCAAAAACACAATGAGCTTGGTTTAGTTAAAGCAAAATTCAGCAAGCAATTGGAAACAGAGCGCGCCAAGGCTGGTCGCTTGAAGGGTGAGTTAGATCAATATGTAAAGGCCATGGAAGCCAAAGAAAAAATAGTATCGGAACTGAAGGAAAACTTTCTAGACTTTGATTCGCGCGCGGTAGAAATCGACAGTAAGACTGGGCGTGTGAAGCTGCATTTTCAACAGTCATACTTTAAGCGTGGAAGAGGCGAGCTAACCGATGAGATGAAGGCAGTATTGCGGGTAATGATCCCTAAATATGCGAAAAGTATTTACTCCAACAAGGAAGCGGCTAAACAACTGGGTTCTTTGAAAATTACGGGTCTTACATCCCCGGTGTATCGTGGCCGTTATGTGGATATTAATGATAAATCGAGAGAGTCGGAAGCGGCGCGTAAATATAATCTCAAACTTAGCAACGATAGAGCGCTGGCGATGTACAACTTTATATTCTCCGATCCTTCCATGAGGAGCTTCCCCTATAGGGACGAATTGAAAGCCGATATGAGTATTTCCGCACAGGGATATTTGAACGCTAGCCCGGTACCGAAACGTCTGGTTGGGAAAAAGGCAAATTGCGTAGACTATGATTGCAGTCAGGAACAGGCGGCTGTATTGCAGTTCAGGATGAACCTGGACTAAATGACACGAAAACGATTGAGTCGAGGTATTTATGTTCTTATTGTTTCTGCTGTCTTTGATATCTGCACTCGGTGCGTTGGTTTATGTGAGTGGTATTACGATAACTAACGAAATGATCGGGTTTGTGTTTGTTGCGCTAATACTTCTGGTGTTCTTTGTGTATGCGCTATTCAAATTTGGATTGCACTACAAAATTAGAGCCTTGAATAAGTATGTGATGGCATTTTACTACTCTGTATTCGAATACAAAAAACGTGCTCAGAAAAGTCTGCGCACGTCGACGTATGCACATAGTTTGAGGGATCAGGCAGAAGTCGCGTTATCGGCCAATTTTGATCCGGCAGTTGCTAAAGTGGCGATGAAGGTGCCAGTCTCGATGTACACCAAGGATAGCGCTTACATGCCTGTTTTACGTGCAAGAATCAAGGAGGCAGAACGTTTGAAGCAGGAAGCACGTGATTTGGAGGAGCAGGCTTCAAAGCTAATCGAACAAACCGAAGACATTCTAGTGAAGAAAAAGATAAAGGAAAAATCTAAAAGAGGTTCGATGTTGGAGCGTCTATTTGGCATTCAGGAAGGCGTGCAAAACATGGTCGAATTGACAGTCAATGAAGTGGCCGACCACGATTACAGTCATACGCCGGAATATGAAATCATTACGCATATCGCTTTAGATAATAATCCGTATTTTACGTCCGTCTACAAAATATTCAGCGCAGAAAACGTTGCCGCGATACTTAATCGGGCTCCGTTTATGATTATTCTAATCGGGATAATTGGTACGTTCGCCGGGTTTTTTCTTGCATTGTCCGAAGGAGGCGATATCAAAACCGGGGCTGCAGTAGCGATCGTCAGCTCTCTGGTAGCGTTGCCGGTATCGCTTGCGGTCGACTACATTAACACGCTGTACCCGGACAGTGAACGCTACCAGCACGCGTTCAGCCGTTACAAGATAAGCCTGGAAATTCTGTTTAATTTTGAAAAAGACCGATATCCAAACCGCCGACAGCGCAGGGATAGCGACACTAGTGCTTACCAAAAACTCGACGAATTGGATGCTTAGCGCGACAAGCAGTTGCAAGCAAATATCTCGTTTTTAACAAATTTGCCTGACGTTTTTTCAGTATTTCCCAAATAACGACTCTTTCTGGCTGCCCCGTCCCCGGGGCTTTTTTTCAGTCTCACGAATAACGCAATTTCTTACGACCGCTAATTGTTTCTACGATCTAAAAAGAATGACGATTTGTCCATGTAGATTTCTAATAAAAGCGGTAGACCAAGTCGACTATGCGCAAGATTTTAGAATAGTTCTTTCTGTAACCGTATGTTCCATGTGGGATAGGATGGCCAAGATCAACTTACCAACGAAAAAATGGAAGCACAAGATTAAGTAAAAAATTTCGGTATCCACCAGAAATTAAATGGTTTTCTAGGGGGAGTAAGGTAAAGAGCTGATTTATTGTGCCGATACTACTGGGTGATACCATCTAAGTCTAGTTATTGGGGCAGTGTCGTTTTGCTACTTGTCAATCGAACCAACCAACTATTGAGCAGAATTGTCTCTAATATTGGTTTGCGTAAAAAGATTCTATCCATCTCTATTTTTTATAGCTTTGGATTGATTGCGGTCAGTATCATGGCCGGGCTAACTGTTACCAATGAAGTAAGCACTATCAGCACGGCAACTTCTGCCTCAATTGCGCGTATTAACGCGGTGAATTCTGTCAATACCGCGATTCAAGAATTAGCAAAACTACAAGGTGAACTAATCATCGAGAACGATGGCGAGGCAACACGCTCGGCTTCGATTGCCATGATACGCAAAGGGGCGGAGGTCGACGAAGAGTTGCACAAACTTAAGACCATTATGCCCGAAAACCCTCTTGTGACGCGTATGGTGGAGTTGAGAAATCAGATCAAACCGGTACAGCTCAAAATAATCAAAGACGCACGGGCAAATAACGACAGCGAAGCGTTGGCAAAAAGTCGTTCCATAAGTCAAATGGTGCAAGAGATTGAGGCGCTCGTTATTGCCGTGCTCAATCAGCAAAAAATAGAATTGGATGAATTTCTTGCTAAGCAGAAAGATGAAAGTCTGCGCGCGATACTGCTGCAAGGAATGTTTGTCGTGATAGGCATAGTCGTTGCCATCATGCTTAGCTTTTTTATAGTAGCGCGGATTACCAAGCCAATTTCCGTTCTGGAAGACCTGATGCATTCACTTGCACAAGGTAACCTCAATTTGACGGTGCCTGACGCTGGGCATGACGAGGTGGGGCGTATGGTCAGGGTTATGGGCAATACTGTTGACGACCTAAATGAAATAGTAGGCAATGTAACCAACTGCGCTGTCGATGTGTCTGGAAGAGCAGATGATGTGTCGCACACGGCGAATAATATAAAAGCCATCGCTATGACTTTGAAGCATATGGTGGAGAATATAAAACATGAGTCTGATTCAGTAAGCCATTCAACTAATAGCTCTATGCAACAGCTACATCAGGCGACGACTGAGGCCGAACAAACCGCAGCGATTGCAGAACACGCTGCTGTCGAGCTGACAGAAACGGCAAACAATTTTATACAGTTTAGGACAAAAATCGAGGCTACCGCAGTGGCAACGAATGATCTCGCGGAAATGGCTAATAGCATTACAACGATTACCGGTACCATCAGAGACATTTCTGAGCAGACCAACCTTCTTGCCTTAAATGCAGCCATAGAGGCGGCGAGAGCAGGTGAGCAAGGTCGAGGCTTCGCCGTGGTCGCTGACGAAGTCAGGGTGTTGGCGACTCGCACTGATGTGGCGACATCGGAGATTTCACAGTTAATCGAAAGAATTTCCAATCAAATCCGCAGTACTGTCACGATGCTGCAGGAATCGACTGAGCAGGCCCATGTAAACGTCACCCGTCTGCAAGAGGTGGCTTCGACTACTGTCGCCAGCGGCAAAAAGACCACGGAGATGAAAGGCATCATGGGCGAAGTGGTTAATATGATGAATATGCAGGCAGACTCGGTCATAAAAATCATCGAGTCAGTCGGTTCCTTAGTTGAGTCTACAAACGAAACGAATTCGCAAACAGATCACCTGCATGACCTGGCAGGAAGCCTGACCGGAGCGTCAAATCGCCTGGGTGAAGTGATAGGTAAATTCAAACTCAGGTGATGTTTAAAAACATTTGTAGATATACGCTTTTTCCTGGAGTTATTTGACTGTAGCTATCGAGGTTAAAGAGTAGATGGATATTGACGATGAATAGAGAAGTAAATACAAAAGGTTAATAGGAGACTCAGATGTTTGTTCAAAATCTGACATTACGCGGGATTATTTTCGCTGCAATAACAATGGCTTTCCTTGTGGCGTCAGTAAATACGCCTGCCAGCGCGGCAAAAAAAATCCCTAGTAATAAAGATGTAAAAACCTATTTGCGTCCAGCCAAAGTTCCAGAGCCCTTGGATAACAAGTTAACTCGGGAGAGAGTAAAGCTGGGCAAGGCCTTATTTTTTGATCCGAGATTGTCATCTTCCAATTTCATTAGCTGTTCGACATGCCACAACCCTGCCCTGGGTTGGGCCGACGGGATGAAGACGGCGACCGGGCATGGAATGAAAACACTAGGCCGTGCTACGCCAACGATATTGAATACCGCGTTTCAAACGTCACAATTCTGGGATGGTCGCGCACAAACACTGGAAGAGCAGGCCTTAGGGCCTATCGTTGCCGGCGGTGAGATGGCACAGAATCTCGATGAGTTAATTATTGAACTGGTAGCGTTACCCGGTTATGTCAAGATGTTCCAGGAGGCCTATCCTGGTGAAGGTGTCACTGGCGAATCGATAGCCAAAGCGATAGCCAGTTTTGAACGCACGATTATCTCAACGGATTCACCATTTGATATGTGGCTAAAAGGGAATAAAAGAGCGATTTCAACATCTGCCGCCAGAGGGTTTAATCTGTTCAAGAACAAGGCACGATGTGTTGTTTGCCATGAAGGTTTTAATTTCACCGACAACGGCTTTCACAATATTGGATTGAAGGGTAATACGGATGATGGGCGCTTTGCCATCAAATCCGTCGCTGTTTTAAAAGGCGCATTCAAAACACCCACGTTGCGCGATGTAGCGCTCACGGCACCATATATGCACAACGGTGAGTTCGATACGCTTGAAGAAGTTATTGATCACTATGATATGGGTGGAGAAAAGGTTGAAGGACTTTCGCCTAATATGAAACCTTTACGCCTAAGTAAAGCGGAAAAAATGGATCTGGTCGAGTTTCTAAAGTCTTTGACTGGAAAACCAAGGCGAGTAACGGTTCCAAACTTGCCCAAAGCAAACTAACTTTTTCCTTTAGGGATTTACAAGGAGACGATTGATGAAACCAGTAGTGAACGGCATCGCATTGATGATTTTTTCAATGGTATTGAATGGAGCGGTGTTCGCGGGAGATATCACCGTTGGGCAAAAGGATAAGGCGTTCGTAAAGAACGGAAAGTCGGTTTCAAAAATCGTTGTTAAAGTTGGCGACACGATCCATTTTAAAAACGAAGATCCGTTTTTCCACAACGTGTTTTCACTGTCTGATCTGAAAACTTTTGATTTGGGTTCATATCCCGCTGGGCAATCCAAACCCGTCACCTATGACAAAGCGGGCGAGGCTGATGTAGAGTGTGCCATTCATCCCCAAATGCGCCTCAAAGTGGTAGTACAGTAGTCCTACGGGCTCTGAAATATTTCTCAGTCGAATTAACAAAAAAACGCATGCACTTAACAGTGTATGCGTTTTTTATGTTAGTCAAATGTCCAACGAAGATGTAGTGCGCGGACAAATTCCAGCCGAGCCGTAAACTGTCTTCTTCGCGGCCTTAGACAGCCTGTCGAAGCTAGTTCATATCGTTAAGAAATGTATCAATATCCCGATTTGCGATGTCTGCCGGGATGCCCGGTGGTCTCTCGCGTACTATTTCAACCGGTTGTATGCGTAGTTCTGTCACATAGTGTTCGCGGTTTTCAAGTTTTTCGGGTTGGTCGGGGGTGTAGCGATTACTGATGACAATAATATCCTGGTCGCCATCTATCTCTCCTGTCACCATGTCGATGATGATATTCATAGGGCACCTCCTCACCACATTAAGGGCATTTAATACAATATCGGCCTAGCGCGATACTATGTTTAGGATACCAGCATCGCAGTTTTTTGCTATAGCCTGTTTCACAGTTCTCACACTAGCCAAGCCATTGATTTATGTACGATCTTAAAAATACCGATTTTCTCTTGCCAAAAACTTAGAGCAACTTCCAGTCCAGTTTGTTCAGAAAAAGTCTAAGTGCTTTATGGGGACTTTGTGGGGTAAATCAAGCGGGATAGTGAAACATGTTATGGCGGGAGGCGCCACAAGGCCTCCCCCATCCAATAGTTTAGGTTCTAGGTAGTGTTACGCCGGTCTGGCCCTGATACTTGCCCTCGCGATCGCGATATGAGGTCTCACAGACTTCGTCAGACTCCAGAAACAGCATCTGCGCTACGCCCTCGTTAGCATAGATCTTTGCCGGAAGAGGCGTGGTATTGGAGAACTCCAAAGTCACGTGTCCTTCCCACTCTGGCTCCAATGGCGTTACATTGACGATGATGCCACAGCGGGCGTAGGTCGATTTGCCGAGGCAGATGGTCAACACATTGCGTGGGATGCGGAAGTATTCCACGGTACGGGCAAGAGCGAACGAGTTTGGCGGGATGATGCACACATTTGAGCGTACATCGACAAAGCTTTCGCTGCTAAATGCCTTGGGGTCGACGACAGCAGAATTGATATTGGTGAATATTTTGAATTCATCCGCACATCGCACATCATACCCATAGCTCGACGTGCCGTAGGATACGATGCGCTTGCCATCTGACTGCTTGACCTGGCCGGGTTCGAACGGTTCGATCATTCCCTCTGCCGCCATGCGGCGTATCCATTTGTCAGACTTGATGCTCATTGCTAATTATTTTCTATTACGATGTTAGGGAATTTGCTGCTGTAATCTTTTGCTTGCAGGGAAAGCTTGCCGGCAACACTGCGAGCGATCTCACGGTATAGCTCTGAGATTCGGCTGTTCGGGTCTGCAATCACTGTCGGAGTTCCGCCATCGGCCTGTTCGCGGATGGTGATATCCAACGGTAAGGAACCCAACATGTCGACGCCATAGTCTTCCGACATGCGCTGTCCCCCGCCTGCGCCAAAGATGTGCTCTTCGTGACCACATTTGGAACAGATATGTATGCTCATATTCTCGATGATTCCGAGTACCGGTACGTTGACCTTTTGGAACATCTTTAGCCCTTTGCGCGCATCCAGCAATGCGATGTCCTGAGGTGTGGTGACGATAACAGCGCCACTGACCGGGATTTTCTGCGCCAGCGTCAGCTGCGTGTCGCCAGTACCCGGTGGCAGGTCGATGACCAGGTAATCCAGGTCGCGCCAGTTGGTTTCATTTAGTAACTGTTCAAGCGCCTGGGTGACCATCGGGCCACGCCAGATCATCGGGGTTTCTTCTTCAATGAGAAAACCGATCGACATCGCCTGAACGCCGTGGTTTTCCATGGGCTCCATGGATTTGCCATCTTTGGAGTCTGGCTTGCCGGTAATGCCCAGCATACGCGGTTGGCTTGGACCATAGATATCCGCATCCAGAATGCCAACGGTCGCACCTTCTGCCGCCAATGCCAACGCCAGGTTAACCGACGTTGTGGATTTGCCTACACCGCCTTTGCCAGACGCGACAGCAATAATATTCTTGATGTTCTGCATGGGCTTGACACCCTGCTGTACCGAATGAGCCACGACCTTGCTGCTGATTTTCACCGTGACATTGTCGGCACCACACGCTTGCTTGATCTTAGAGCTCAGTTTTTCCGACAGGGTATTAAAATAACCCGCTGCCGGGAATCCTAAAACGATGTTTACTGTGACCTTGTTACCTTCAACGTCTATCTTTTTGACGCATCCAGCGCTAACCAGATCTTTCTGGAGATAGGGGTCGACGTAGTTCTTAATTTCCGATTCGATTTGCGACTGGGTAATCGATGACATTTTAATCCTCCCGCACACTAAACAGGGTTACTGATCCAAACCAGGGGGGCGAATTTTACCTGATTTACTGCGTCGTTGCCGAATTTATTCGCCCGATTGTTTGCTATAATGACGAGTTTTCGAAAAATACCCAAACTATCTAATTGCTTAGCTGAGTAAAAAGTTAATGAATAAGCAACGTCGTATCCTGGTAACCAGCGCACTGCCCTATGCCAATGGCCCTATCCATCTTGGGCATATGGTCGAATATATTCAGACTGATATTTGGGTGCGTTTTCAAAAAATGCATGGCCATCAAATAATTTATGTATGTGCCGATGATGCCCACGGCACGCCGATCATGTTGCACGCACAAAAGCTAGGGATAACGCCGGAAGAACTGATCGCTCAAATCGCAAAAGAACACACTCGCGATTTCGAAGGTTTCATGATCGGTTTCGATAATTACTATTCAACGCATTCGCCTGAAAATCGTCAACTTGCCGAGACGATTTTTCTGAGCTTGAAACGCGCAGGACATATTGAATCGCGAACCATCGAGCAAGCGTATGATCCGGTCAAGGAAATGTTTTTGCCCGATCGTTTCGTTAAAGGCACCTGCCCGCGTTGTGGTGCAGATGATCAGTATGGTGACAACTGTGAAGTTTGCGGTGCCACATATGATCCTACTGATTTGAAAAATCCCGTGTCTGTTGTTTCCGGCGCTACGCCGATTCAAAAACAATCGGAACATTTGTTTTTTAAATTGGGCGATTTTGAAACCATGTTGCGCGAGTGGACGGGCAACGATGGAAACAAGAGCGCCGAGGGTCGTATTCAGCAGGAAGTCAGTCACAAACTTAAGGAGTGGTTCGACGCCGGTTTGCATGACTGGGATATTTCCCGTGATGCGCCTTACTTTGGTTTTGAAATTCCAGAAAGCCCAGGGAAATATTTTTATGTGTGGATGGATGCGCCTATGGGTTACATCGCCAGCTTCAAGAATCTGGCAGATAAAAATGGCATAGACTTCGATAGTTTTTGGTCAAGTGATAGTGACGCCGAAGTTTATCATTTTATCGGAAAAGACATTCTCCGTTTTCATACGCTGTTCTGGCCCGCTGTTTTGTCTGGAGCCGGAATGCGCACGCCAACAGCGGTATTTGCCCACGGGTTTTTAACCGTCAACGGCAAGAAGATGTCAAAGTCCCGCGGTACTTTTATCAAGGCCGAAACTTATCTCAAACATCTTGGTCCGGAATACTTGCGCTATTACTTTGCCGCACGCCTGAGCAATGGTATCGATGACATCGACTTGCAGTTCGATGATTTTGTGCAGCGCGTTAATGCGGACCTGGTGGGCAAAGTTGTCAATATTGCCAGCAGATGCGCAGGATTTATCAGTAAGAATTTCGAGGGTGTGTTGGCGGCTCAGTGCAGTGAATCAGAACTCTACGCCTCTTTTGCGGATGCCGCGGGCGTGATTGGGGGGTTTTTCGAGTCGCGCGAATACAGTCGTGCGATTCGCGAGATAATGGCTCTGGCGGATCGTGCGAATCAATACGTCGATGAAAAACAACCCTGGGTATTGGCGAAACAGCAAGGACAGGAACAGGAGCTTCAAAATGTTGCCAGTGTCGGAATTAACCTTTTCCGTATTCTAGTGACTTACCTAAAACCTGTATTGCCTCAGTTGGCGCAAAATGCCGAAGAATTTCTGGCAGCAGGTGAATTAGTCTGGGATAGCGTCAAGCAACCCCTGACTGGTCACAAGATACAAAAATACAAACCGCTAATGACACGAATTGAAACAAAGCAGATTGAGGCGATGGTGAACGAAAGCAAAGAAGCACAATCAGAATCCTCTCCGGCGGCGAAAAAGAACCCCCAAGCGTCTGAGGTGTCGGCAACGATCGAATACGATGATTTTGCCAAGGTTGATTTGCGTATTGCGCGGATTGTTAAGGCAGAGCACGTTGAGGGCGCAGACAAATTACTGCGTCTGCAATTGGATATCGGCGAGGAAACTCGACAGGTGTTTGCCGGTATCAAGTCTGCCTACAGTCCCGAGCAGCTCGAGGGCAAGTTGACGGTCATGGTTGCCAATCTGGCGCCACGTAAAATGCGTTTTGGTATGTCGGAAGGCATGGTGCTTGCGGCGGGACCAGGGGGCAAAGACTTATGGATACTTGAGCCTCATGAAGGCGCGCAACCGGGTATGCGTGTTAAATAGCTCAATCCTGATGTGTGATTCTTGATGGAGAGTCGATGACGGAAATATTCCTTTTGCTGGTTGGCACCGTGTTGGTCAACAACTTCGTGTTGGTGAAGTTTCTTGGTCTGTGTCCCTTTATGGGTGTATCGCGAAAACACGAGACGGCGGTAGGGATGGCCCTGGCGACAACGTTTGTTCTGACCTTGTCGTCCGTGTGTAGTTATCTGGTGAATACCTACTTGCTGCAACCCTTCGACCTGGAATTCTTGCGCACGATCACCTTTATCCTGGTGATCGCAGCGGTTGTTCAGTTGACCGAGATGGTGGTGCATAAAACCAGTCCGCTGCTTTACCGCGTCTTGGGTATATATCTGCCTCTGATTACAACAAACTGTGCGGTGTTAGGTGTGGCCTTGCTCAATGTGCAACAGGAATTCGGATTTATTGAGTCGGCGGTTTATGGCTTCGGCGCCTCAGTTGGATTTTCTCTGGTACTCATTTTGTTCTCTTCGATTCGTGAACGCTTAATTGTGGCCGATGTGCCGGTGGCGTTTCGCGGTTCGGCAATTGCCCTGATCACGGCTGGTTTGATGTCAGTTGCATTTATGGGTTTTGCCGGCCTGGTAAAAGGTTGACGATGCTGACCCCTGTAATCGTCATCGGATTGTTAGCATTGGTGTTTGGCCTGGGTCTTGGCTATGCGGCGGTACGTTTTCGCGTCGAAGGTGATCCCCTTGTTGAAAAAATCGACTCGATATTGCCACAGACGCAATGTGGTCAGTGTGGTTATCCCGGATGTAAACCCTACGCAACAGCGATAGCCCATGAAGAGGCAGAAATTAATCGCTGTCCGCCCGGAGGCGAGGCAACAATACACGCACTTGCAGATTTATTGGATCGCGATTTTGTTCCACTCGATGCTGAAGTTGGCGAAGAGAAGCCAAAAGAAGTCGCCATTATTCGCGAGGCTGAATGTATTGGCTGTACCTTATGCATACAGGCCTGTCCTGTCGATGCGATACTCGGCGCGGCCAAGCAAATGCATACGGTGATTGAATCAGAGTGTACGGGTTGCGTGCTGTGCGTGCCGCCTTGTCCGGTTGACTGCATCGACATGGTGCCATTGATTCAGGATATAACCAACTGGCGTTGGCCATCACCGACAGATAAGAAAGCGCCTAAAACATTGGAGGCCGGTTGATGCGTAGTTTGAGCCGGTTTCTCGGTGGAGTGAAGCTTCCGGGGCAGAAGCAGATGTCAACGCAGTTGCCGGTTGAGAAAGCCGCTGTGCCGCGAGAGCTAGTGTTGCCCATGCAGCAACATATCGGCAAACCTGCCGAGCCAATAGTTGCTGTTGGAGACAAGGTGCTCAAAGGGCAGAAAATCGCACGTGCTGTTGACTATATTTCTGCGCCGATACATGCACCGACCTCTGGTGTTGTGATAGCGATCGAAGCTCGTAGCGTACCGCATCCATCTGGAATGACAGCCTTGTGTATCGTTATCGAAAGCGATGGTGAAGATCGTTGGTGCGAATTAACGCCACACGAGCAGGATTTTCGAAATCTTGATCCTAGCGCGTTGCGTAATTTAGTGCGTGAAGCAGGAATTGTGGGTCTCGGCGGAGCGGGATTTCCCAGTTATGTAAAACTCAATCCGGGACCGGATCGGGTAATAGAGACGCTCATCATTAATGGCGCTGAGTGCGAACCTTATATTACTTGCGACGACATGTTGATGCGTGAACGTGCGGACGAAGTCATTGCCGGCATTGGCATTATTCGCCATGCAGTCCAGGCACGAGAAGTGGTAATTGCGATTGAAGATAACAAGCCGCAGGCACGCGAAGCGATCGAAAAAGCCATTGCGACTGCCAACGTATCATTTGATGTCGTCAGTGTGCCAACGATTTATCCAGCAGGTGGAGAAAAACAACTCATACACACTGTTACCGGCAAAGTGGTGCCCGCAAATGGATTGCCTGCGCATGTCGGTGTGGTCTGTCAAAACGTAGGAACTTCGGCCGCAATCTATCGCGCAATTATGCTTGGCGAACCACTGATAAGTCGGTATGTAACTGTGGCTGGTGATGTCACTCAGCCAAGGAATCTTGAAGTGTTGTTTGGAACTCCGCTTAAAGACCTAATCTCTCAGGCAGGAGATGCGACCGACAATTTAAGACGCCTCATCGTCGGTGGCCCAATGATGGGGTTCGCGATGCATAGTGATCTCGTGCCGGTAATCAAGACATCGAATTGCTTGTTGGTAGACTGCGGCAAAACGCAGGTGCTTTCTGAGAGCGCCTATGTGATGCCCTGTATACGTTGCGGAAACTGCGCCGAAGTTTGTCCAGTGAATCTGTTGCCACAACAGCTTTACTGGTATTCGCGTGGCGAAGAATACGAACGCTTACTGGAGTTCGATCTGTTTGACTGTATTGAATGTGGCTGTTGTGACTATGTTTGTCCCAGCCGGATTCCTCTGGTCCAGTATTTTCGTTTTGCTAAGGCAGAAGTATGGCATCGTGAAGGCGAACGCAAGAAATCGGATATCGCACGTCAACGACATGAGTTTCGGCAGTTGCGTCTCGAACGTGAGAAGCTTGAACGTTCCGCAAAGCACAAAAAACGTATGGCGGCATTAAAAACTGACGAGCCTAAGGCGGAACAGGAAAAGACTGCTGAAGATCCGAAGAAGGCGGCGATCCTCGCTGCGATGGAGCGTGTAAAAGCGAAGAAAGCCGCGCAAAGCGTAATGCCAAAAAATACTGAAAATCTTACTGATGCGCAGCAGCGGCAGATTGCCGAAGCAGAACAACGGCGCACGCAGGCAGAATCGGAAAAGGATTAAACACTGAACAACAAAAACACCAATCAAGCGGTAAGTGGCACGTGTTAACGCCGAGCTCTCCGCATATTCATGGAGGCAATAGTGTAAGCAAGATCATGCTTACCGTTGTCGCCGCGCTAATTCCAGGTATCGTGTTGGAGACCTATCTGTTTGGATGGGGCGTGATATTTAATGTCTTCTTGGCGAATGTTACGGCACTGGTTTGCGAGGCGATAATGTTGCGTGTGCGCAAACGCCCACTCTGGCCATTTCTTAGTGATGGCAGCGCGATAGTTACCGCGACTTTGTTAGCGATTTCGATTCCGCCGATCGTTCCCTGGTGGGTAGTGGTTGTGGGAATGGTGTTTGCCATTGTTGTTGCCAAACATCTGTATGGTGGTCTGGGTTACAACCCGTTTAATCCCGCCATGGTTGCCTATGCCGTATTGCTGATTTCCTTTCCCAGGGAAATGAGTACCTGGCTGCTCCCTACGACGCTGCGCGATGCAACTATCACATTTCAGGATTTTACCCGTATGAATTTTGGGTCGGGCCTGCCGAATATGGATGGCGTTTCCGGGGCAACTCCCCTCGACTATCTCAAAACGCAGTTGGGGCTCGGTCAAACGGTGGATGGCGTCATGCGTGACAATCCCTTGTTCGGAATGTTGGCTGCAAATGGTATTGAGTGGCTGAACGTTGCGTTTCTTGTGGGCGGTTTATGGTTGTTATATAAGCGCGTCATATCGTGGCATATCCCGGTTGCCAGCCTGCTTTCTCTGGTGTTCATTGCAGGTTTCTTCTATTTGCTCGACGCCCAATCCTTTGCCTCACCGCTATTCCATTTGTTCACTGGCGGTACGATGCTGTGCGCCTTTTTTATCGCGACTGACCCGGTGAGTGCGTCCACTACTCTGAAGGGCAAGATCTACTACGGTATAGGCATTGGTCTGCTTATTTACATCATCCGAACCTGGGGAGGCTATCCGGATGCCATTGCTTTTGCAGTCCTGTTGATGAATCTCACTGCGCCAACAATAGACTACTACGTGAGAACCAAGGTGGTTGGGCGTGGCTGAAAAGATTGGAATGGGGCGGAGTATTTTGATCGGGGGCGGCGTGTTGTGGATGTTTGCCATCGTCGCTACGGCAATTGTGGCTTTTATCTACGACGGTACGGCAGAACGGATTGCAAAAAACGAAAAAGCAGCTCTGTTAAGAGGGTTAAATCAATTGGTTCCGCGGGAAAGATACGACAACGACATACTGTCGGACTATATTTATGTGAATGCCCCCGGGCTTGAGAAAAAAGACAAACCGATTTTGATCTATCGTGTTCGTCGTCAGCAGGAACCAGTAGCGGCTATATTACAGGTGATCGCCAGCGATGGTTACGGCGGTCCGATCAAAATGCTGGTGGCAATAGATGCTGACGAACGGCTTGCTGGTGTGCGAGTTATCGCACATCGTGAGACCCCGGGTTTGGGAGATGGAGTTGAAATTGATCGCTCCAGATGGATATTGAGCTTTGATGGTAAATCTCTGGACAATACCGGCGAGGAGCGGTGGCGCGTGATTAAAGACGGCGGAATATTTGATCAATTCACCGGTGCGACAATTACGCCACGCGCAGTAGTAAAAACAGTACATATGACCTTGCGGTTTTTTCGTGAAAACAAACGTGATTTGTTCACGATGCCGGCATTTCTTTCGGACGAGACGAGGATTAGGAAATGATTAGTGCGCGTATTCGCCAACTTACTGCCGACGGTCTCTGGCACAATAATCCTGGACTGGTTCAGTTGCTGGGTTTGTGTCCCCTTCTCGCCGTATCATCGACATTTGTGAACGCATTAGGCTTGGGCTTGGCAACTATCCTGGTTATGGTCGGTTCCAATATGACGGTTTCGATGATTCGTAATTGGGTCGGCAAAGATTTGCGTATCCCGGTTTTCGTGATGGTAATTGCATCGTTTGTCACTGTGGTTGAGCTGTTGATGAGCGCCTATTATCACGAGCTGTATAAAATTCTGGGGATATTTATTCCACTCATCGTAACCAATTGCATCATCATCGGTAGAGCAGAAGCATTCGCATCTAAGAACAATGTTGTCCATTCTGCTTATGACGGTTTTATTATGGGTGCCGGATTTACCCTGGTGTTGCTGGTTGTAGGGAGTATTCGAGAGATTATTGGTCAGGGCACTTTGTTTACCGGTGTGCATTTGATGTTTGGTCCTGCGTTTGAGGGTTTGAAGATCACTTTGATCGAAGACTATCGTGGATTTCTGCTTGTGGTTTTGCCGCCTGGAGCTTTTATAGTGCTAGGGCTTTTAATAGCGCTGAAAAATATCATTGATGATCGACTGAAAAAGCCAATAACGAAATCAGTGACGGTTGCCGAGCCTGTCGTCGAACAGCAATAAACATTTTAGAACGGGATAAGTGTCACTGCACTGTTAGTGCAGAGTGGATTTTTATTTGAAAAATGAATAAACACAAAAGAACTGAAATTTTTACGCGTCTACGTGCCGAAAATCCCAAACCGACAACGGAATTAAACTACTCAACCCCTTTCGAGTTGTTGATAGCGGTAGTGTTGTCGGCACAAGCGACGGATAAAGGGGTGAACAAGGCAACGGCGATATTATTTCCCGTCGCAAACACGCCGCAGGCGATACTCGATCTCGGCCTTGATGGCTTGAAGGAATACATAAAAACTATAGGCCTATTTAATAGCAAGGCGGAAAATGTCATCAAGACCTGTCGGCAATTATTGGATAAGCATAACGGCGAAGTGCCGTGTGCGCGGGAGGCGCTTGAGGCCTTGCCTGGGGTTGGTCGAAAGACGGCGAATGTTGTCTTGAATACCGCTTTTGGTGAACCAACCATTGCGGTTGATACGCATATTTTTCGCGTATCCAATCGAACTGGTATCGCGCCGGGAAAAAACGTGGATGAAGTTGAGCGTAAACTGATGAAATTCGTGCCTGAGGAGTTTCGGCTCGATGCACACCACTGGTTGATTCTTCACGGGCGTTATACCTGTATTGCGCGTAAACCCCGCTGCGGTTCCTGCTTAATTGAAGATCTGTGCGAATTTAAACAAAAGACGGAAGAATAGAAGATGTTATTTACCCAAGACCGCGACAAGCTGCGTCAGTTTTATATCGATGCCTGGAACAAAGCACAGGCGAAACAAGCTATGGAGCCCTTGGAGGAAATGGTCGCACAGGTAGTTGCTATGCATCCGGAGTTTCATGCCTTTTTGCAGAAAGGCAATGCCGCGCTAGCGCGTGAGTTCATGCCCGAACAGGGAGAAACGAATCCGTTCCTGCATATGGGTTTGCACCTGGGCATCCGTGAACAGTTATCGACTCAAAGACCCGACGGTATCGCTGGAATCTACCAGAAACTTGTGAAGAAACTCGGCGACGCCCACGACGCGGAACACCGATTGATGGAATGTCTTACAGAGATGATTTGGACGGCACAAACAAACAATACCATGCCGGACGAAGCGCAATATTTGGAGTGCATCAAGCGCTTGATCTAGTCACAGGGCATACGCGCCTGTGACAAGAGACCTTATGCGATAACTCCTGGGCGAATCAGAAACTGTATTCCTGATTGGACTGGCCAGAACGATGCGCGTAAGAATGTCTAACCAGCTTGAGGCATTCCCATTCATGCATGTTAATGGTCTGACACGTGCCATTAACATATTCGATCATGATGTGAGAAATGCGTGCATCGCTATACAGAATGAATCTCACTTTGAATAGTTGGCCTGTCAGATTGGTATACCAGGCATTTACCAGAGGTTTTTGATTTTTTGCAGCTTCCACCATTTCCTCCCATATCTAATATAGATTCTTTCTGTGAGTTTTTCGGTCATCCTAGGCCTGACAGATTAATCGCTGATTAACCCGAAAAAATGAGGACGAGTGGTCATTTGGTAATCAGCTTTGGTCAACAGCATAGCAGACAGATACTAGCAAAATAATTTCACGGCGTGTTTGCTTTTTATTGTGAGCTGGTTCGTGATGTAATGCGTCTACGTACAAAACGGGTTAGAAAATTGGTGGGGACTACTGAAGAAAAAGCGCTTTTCGGTCTAGAGCGGATAGACGTTGCGCAACTGAAAGGCGTGGGCAGCAAGCTTGCGGAAAAGCTGGCTTCAATAGATATCCGATCACTCCAGGATTTGTTATTTCACCTGCCTCTACGCTATCAGGATCGTACACGATTTCATGCCATTGGGAGTTTGCGCCCGGGAAGCGAGGGCTTAGTCCAGGGCGAGATTTTGTTGTCCCAGGTCAAATTTGGTCGGCGCCGGAGTCTACTGGTACGAGTTTCCGATGGAACCGGTACGCTCACGCTACGGTTTTTTCACTTTTCGCGTACCCAGGAACAGGGTTTTCGTCGCGGTATGTTTGTCCGTTGTTACGGCGAGGCGAGGCGTGGGCCGGACAGTCTGGAAATCGTCCACCCGGAATACACCGTAGGTGAGACACCGTTTACCGATGCACTGGAAACAACACTGACGGCGGTCTATCCCACCATTGAAGGTATCGGCCAAAAGGTTTGGCGTAGTCTGATCCATCAGGCACTGGTACACCTGCAACAGGCGCCAAATATGTTAAGAGACCTGTTGCCTCAGGATATTGGTAATACAGTACAAATGGCGTCTCTTGAAGCCGCCGTATACCAGTTACACTCACCAGGTGAGGTCGACGCTCGTTTGCTGGCGCGGGCGCGCAGTCGCCTCGCCTTCGAGGAATTGCTGGCACATCATTTGAGTTTACGTCGACTGCGTGTGCGTAATGCGCGGCGACAAGCCCCGGTATTGTCAACAAACCAATCACTTAGGGAAGGTTTTATGGCTGGCCTGGCGTTTGAGTTGACCGCCGCCCAAGTGCGTGTGTTGAGCGAAATTGAGACGGATCTCCGTGCCGGTTTTCCAATGATGCGTCTGGTGCAGGGCGATGTGGGTAGTGGCAAGACCGTTGTTGCGGCGATTGCTGCCCTGGCTGCCGTATCTCAGGGATTTCAGGTGGCGATTATGGCACCGACCGAAATTCTGGCAGAACAACACTATCGCAATTTTGCGCACTGGATGCAGCCGTTAGCCCTGGAGGTGGCCTGGTTGGCCGGATCTCAGAATGCTGCAGATCGCAGAGCTGCTCTGGCTGCGATCGCTGGTGACGCTCAAATAATTGTCGGCACCCATGCTCTTTTTCAGGATGGCGTGGATTTTCGTCAGCTCGGTCTGGTCATTGTGGACGAGCAGCACCGGTTTGGCGTTCATCAGCGGCTGGCACTGCGCAATAAGGGGCACAAGAACGGTCTTTTTCCCCATCAACTGGTCATGACGGCCACGCCTATACCGCGCACGCTTGCGATGACAGCCTATGCGGATCTGGAGGTGTCTATCATTGATGAATTGCCCAAGGGTCGACAGGCGATAAACACCGTTGTCGTTTCCCAGCAGCGCCGCCCAGACGTAATGGCGCGGGTATATCAGGCCTGCGGCGAGGGGCGTCAGGTCTATTGGGTATGTCCCTTGATCGAGGAATCAGATCTGCTGGAGGCGCAAGCGGCTCAGGAGACATATGCCACTTTCCGTGAGGCCTACCCCGAAATCCCTGTGGGACTTGTCCATGGCCGGATGAAATCTGTAGAAAAAGAACAGGTTATGTCGGAGTTTAAGTCCGGTGAGATACACTTGCTGGTGGCAACCACGGTGATTGAAGTTGGCGTAGATGTCCCGAATGCCTCACTGATGGTCATTGAGAACGCCGAGCGCCTGGGGCTTTCACAACTGCATCAGCTGCGTGGGCGCGTGGGCCGTGGTGCGGTGAAGAGTGATTGCGTACTGCTGTATAAAGCCCCGCTTTCGAAACAAGGTAAGGAGCGTCTGGCCACTATGCGTGAAACCCAGGACGGCTTTCGTATCGCAGAAAAAGATCTGGAGTTGCGCGGCCCTGGGGAATTGCTTGGGACTCGTCAAACCGGCATGCTTAATTTTCGGATCGCCGATCTCGAAAAAGATAAACACTTGCTGGATAAAGTCGACCTCGCCGCCAATTTACTCTTGAATAAATATCCGGAAAACACAGCGCCATTGTTACGACGGTGGCTGGGCCAGGGTATGAAATATTCGGACGCGTGATATCAATAGGAATGTTATGTATTTAAAAGCCTGGCAGCGCCGGGATGTGGAATGGAAATTAGCCACCCCGATGGAAAAAAACACGACTCCGAAGGCTCTGCGCCGGTGGCTGTACGATGTGGGATCGCTAACACGTCAGCTCAGAATGTACTGTCATAAAGATTTCTCTGTGCGCCTGATTTCACAAACCTGGGAAACACCGCTACCCAGTGAAGCAAAAGCCTTGAACATTCCACAAGGCCACTATGCATTTGTACGACAAGTACACCTGCTGTGCGGTGGACACGCCCGAGTCTACGCGCGCACAATTATCCCGGTGCCAGTGGCCATGGGGCGTTTACGTGGGCTGACTCACTTGGGGACTCGGCCACTCGGGGAAGTTTTGTTCAGCAATCGGACCATGCAGCGTGGCCCCATAGAGGTGGCGAAAATTGCCAGTTGCAGAGAATTGAATCGCCTAGCGCATGGGGCAGCTGGTGATAGCACCGGTACAATTTGGGGCAGACGTTCTGTGTTTCATCTGTATAATCTGCCCTTACTGGTTAGTGAAATCTTTTTATCTGATTTTCCCGCGTAGGATATTTCTTGGAGACTATACAAACACCGACGCTGACATGGCGACAACGTTTGCGCGAATACGGTTTGTTAATGCGCATCGATCGGCCGATCGGAATTTTACTGTTGTTATGGCCGACTCTGTGGGCATTGTTTATCGCTGCCCGTGGTATGCCGGATTTATTGGTGTTGTTTGTGTTTTCGACGGGCGTGTTTCTGATGCGTTCGGCAGGATGCGTCATAAACGATTATGCAGATCGTGATATCGACGGTCACGTAGAGCGCACGCGAAATCGGCCGTTGGCGCAAAAACGGGTTTCCACGAAAGAGGCGATACTCCTGTTCGTGGTGTTGTCACTGACGGCGTTTGCGCTGGTACTGAGCATGAATACGCTCACCATCATGATGTCTTTCGTCGGCGCTGCCCTGGCCGCCAGTTATCCTTTCATGAAACGCTTTACTCATTTGCCACAGATTCATCTCGGCGCGGCATTCGGTTGGTCGGTGCCTATGGCCTACGCCGCACAGGCGGAAGCGGTACCGGTCGAGGCATGGCTGCTGTTTTTAGTCACCCTGTTGTGGACCACCGCCTACGACACGATGTACGCCATGGTAGACCGAGAAGACGATCTTAAGATCGGCGTGAAATCCACTGCTATTCTGTTTGGCGAGGCGGACCGCGTCATTATCGGTGCGCTACAGTTTCTGGTTTTGCTTGGGCTTGCATTGATTGGTTACCGTATCGGTGCGGGTATTGCCTTCTATTGTGGTCTGGTGGTTGCGGCAGGTTTCGTTATCTATCAACTTATTCTTATCAAGGACCGTGATCGCGGACTTTGTTTCAAGGCCTTTTTGAATAATAACTGGTTTGGAATGGCTGTGTTCGGCGGGATTTTTGTCAATTTTCTTTTTTAACTTAGGTCAATAATTTTATGGCTGTCTCATGGGTGGAAATCTGCGCGGTGATTGGCGGTTTTGCCTTGCTGGTATGGTCGGCAGATAAATTTGTGCTCGGGGCGGCGGGCTTGGCGAGAGTTTTAGGTGTGCCCTCGCTGATCGTTGGCCTGGTAGTTGTTGGCTTCGGTACTTCCGCGCCAGAAATGTTGGTTAGCGCCTTGGCGGCAGTGGATGGCAATCCTGCCCTGGGAGTTGGTAATGCCATTGGATCGAATATCACTAATATTGGTTTGGTGCTCGGTGCAACGGCGATATTCGCGCCCCTAACCGTTCATTCAAAAACCCTGCGACGGGAGTTTCCGGTATTGTTCCTCGTTATGGCGGTGGTGTTAGGTTTGTTGTATGACAATAACTTCAGTCGTGTCGATGGAACGATTTTATTGCTGGGGCTGTTTGCTTTCGTTGTGTGGATGGCGCATCTCGCCCTCAATAGCCGTAAGAGTGATCCTTTGGCGCAGGAAGTCATAGAAGAGTTGCCAGAAAAAGTTTCACTGTCTGCCGCGATCATGTGGCTAATAGTCGGTTTGTTGGTATTGCTCGTCGGTGCAAAACTGGTGGTGTGGGGTGCGGTAGGCATTGCCCAGGCCATGGGCGTAAGTGATCTGGTGATAGGTCTTACAATCGTTGCCGTCGGGACCAGTCTGCCAGAACTGGCAGCGAGTATTGCAGGTGCCCGTCACGGTGAGCACGATCTGGTTATCGGCAACATCATCGGTTCCAACTTGTTTAACTGTCTTGGCGTACTGGGTTTGCCGGCACTTATTCACCCCGCGACATTAGAGTCGTTTGTGCTCTATCGGGACTACCCAGTGATGTTATTGCTTACCATTGCGCTATTCCTTATGGCGAGGGGGTTTCACGGGGAGTTTGGAAAAGTTACACGTGTTGAAGGCGGAGTGCTTGTGGTAGCCTACTTCGGATATCTGGCTACATTGTATGTAACAACTGTTTGAATCAGAACTGGGAATACATGGAGTATACGCGCGAAATCAGTGATCAGGCCCTGGTTGAGATGGGGAAGGCAGTCATCAATACCGAATCGGCTGCGGTCCACGCCTTATTGTCAAAAATCGATCAATCCTTTGTTGCCGCCTGTCGTTTTATGCTCGCCTGCGAAGGACGAATAGTGGTAACTGGCATGGGAAAGTCGGGTCATATTGGCGGCAAAATTGCCGCTACATTGGCCAGCACCGGTAGTCCTGCATTTTTTGTTCATCCTGGAGAGGCCAGTCATGGTGATCTGGGAATGATTACACCTCGCGATGTTGTGATCGCAATTTCCTATTCCGGTGAAACCGATGAATTGCTAACCATCGTACCTCTCTTAAAACGTCAGAATGTTCCGTTGATTGCAATGACGAGCAACGCAAAATCCACATTGGCTCGACATGCCAATGTCTTTATCGACATCAGTGTTGCCAAAGAAGCGTGTCCGCTAGGATTGGCCCCGACCGCGAGCACTACTGCTACGTTGGTGATGGGTGATGCATTAGCCGTCGCTCTGCTGGAAGCACGCGGATTCACAGAAGAGGACTTTGCCTATTCCCATCCCGGTGGCTCACTGGGGCGCCGATTGCTCTTACGCGTGGATGAACTCATGCACAAAGGGATGGATATGCCTATGGTGCCTGAAACCGCAAGCGTGGGAGAGGCTTTGGGTGAAATGACACGCGCGCGACTTGGATTTACCAGTGTCGTGGATCTGCAGCAAAAAGTTGTTGGCATCTTTACTGATGGGGATTTGCGTAGATTGTTGAGTGAGCCGAAAAACATTCACGGCATCCCAATTACTGATGTCATGATTAGTGGTTGTGCGACACTTCGAGCAGGGGTTCTGGCGGCAGAGGCCTTACAGATAATGGAACAGAAAAAAATCAGCGCGCTCCCTGTTGTAGATGAACACGGCGTATTAGTCGGTGCGCTGAATATGCACGATTTGTTGCGTGCCGGAGTGGTGTAGTACGCGAGTTGAATTTAGGGAGAGTTTATGCAGGATATTCTCGAGCGGGCAGCTAAAATAGAGCTGGTGATTTTTGATGTGGATGGCGTGTTAACAGATGGGCGTCTCTATGTCACCGACAGTGGCGAAGAGATAAAAGCTTTTCATTCCCGTGACGGCCACGGCCTAAAAATGTTGCAGCAAAGTGGCGTCACGGTTGGCATCATCACCGGTCGTACTTCCAATATTGTGACTCACCGTATGAGCGAGCTCGGCGTCGAACATGTTTTCCAGGGGCAGCGTGACAAGATTCCTGCTTTTGAGAAGATGATCGCAAATCTTTCATTGCAGCCAGAACAGGTTGCTTATGTCGGCGATGATGTTGTTGATTTGCCAGTGATGCGCCGTGTCGGTCTGGCGATAGCTGTTCAGGACGCGCACCCGTTTGTCAAACAGCACGCGCATTGGCAAACGCCAAACTGTGGTGGGCGCGGCGCGGCGAGAGATGTGTGTGAGTTACTAATCGAAGCGCATGGGAAGTTAGAAACCATGTTGGCTGAATATTTGTAAATAATGAATACGGCAACAGCGGGCGACAGAATTCCGTTACCTTTCCTTTTTTTTCTCGGAATTTTATTGCTTGCCTCGTTGTTGTATTGGCTGGTTTCCGAAGTTGCGGACAGGCCTGTTAGCAAAGAAATCAGGCCAAATAATTCTCCTGATGTTGAATTTCAGAATTTGAATATGGTGTTGTTATCAAAAGATGGCACTCAATTTTATATCGAAGCAAAAGGTCTGAGCCACTTTGAGCGTGAAGTCTCTACGCTTGTACATCCGAAGCTCAGTTTTCGGATAGGTAGCTCCCAATGGCAAATTGACGCTGATTCGGGAGCTTTAGGCGCTGAACAAAAGCTGTACTTCAATGGCGAAGTGCAGATCCAGCAGTACGACACCTTCGATGGTCATCGAAAATTACAGGCCGCGAAGGCCGAAATTGATTTACAGCGGCAAATTCTCAATGGGGAAGGTGATGTTAAGGTCACGATGGATGGGCTGGATGTGGTAGCGGCCTCGATCACCGTAGATTTGCTTCACGATAAGTTGGCCTTGGAGGGGAATGTGCGAGGCGTATATGTGCTCGACTAAGGTATTGAAGGCTCTGCTGCTGATATTAATGTTTGTGAATGTCGAGATAGCATGGGCGGACAAGCGTCTCCAAATAGAGGCGGACCGTGTGGAATATGATC
Organism: Gammaproteobacteria bacterium; assembly: GCA_029881255.1. Lineage (NCBI taxonomy): Bacteria > Pseudomonadati > Pseudomonadota > Gammaproteobacteria > Gammaproteobacteria bacterium. The sequence goes on from JAOUMY010000001.1 coordinate 936,556, forward strand.
AAGCGGGTAAATTGAGTCAGTACACCGGTAATGTCCGCGTGATCGCCGCAAGACTGGAATTAATGGCAGATAATATTCGTGTTACCCATCTCGAGAAATCCATTACCACTATCCAGGCCTGGGGAGCACCGGCTGTTTTCAAGCGTACATTGCTCAGTAATCGCGTGAACCGGGCCAGCGCAAAAGAGATAGTGTATGACGTCAGCCAACAACAGGTGTTTTTTGTCGGCGAAGTTGAGGCCGAATACGACGGTAGCAGTCTGCGTGGTGAGCGTCTACGCTATGAGTTGGTAACAGATCGTATGCGGGTAGAAGGCTCTGGCATTGGTGCGCCGGTGCGTATCGAAATCGATGCTGAAACGGCGCCATAGTTTTTGTAGCTATTTATGACCAAGCTTATCGCAAACAATCTGGCCAAACGATATAAACAACGACAAGTCGTTCGCAATGTGTCGCTGGAGGTGAATTCAGGCGAAATTGTTGGTTTGCTCGGTCCGAATGGGGCAGGTAAAACAACCAGTTTCTACATGATTGTCGGCTTGGTGTCGTGCGACGAAGGCAAGATTATGATCGATGATCATGATGTGTCGCGTTTCCCCCTGCACCAGCGCGCCCGTCTGGGACTAGGGTATTTACCACAGGAAGCCTCGGTATTTCGTAAATTGTCGGTGAATGACAATATTCTGGCTATACTTCAAGCACGAGGCGGAATGAGTAAGTCTCAGCAACAGCAACGCGTCGACCAGCTGCTGGAAGAGTTTAATATCGAACACATCCGTGACAGTATTGGAATGAGTCTGTCAGGTGGCGAGCGGCGTCGGGTTGAAATTGCTCGCGCTCTGGCGGTTGAGCCCAGATTTATTCTGCTTGACGAGCCTTTTGCTGGAGTTGATCCGATTTCAGTGACCGATATCCAGCAAATTATTGAACAGCTGAGAAGTAAAGATATTGGCGTATTAATAACCGATCATAACGTTAGGGAAACCTTGGGCATCTGCCAACGTGCGTACATCATCAGCGAAGGAGATGTCATTGCGCAGGGAAGTTCGGTAGAAGTGCTGGAGAACCAGATGGTTCGAGAAGTGTATCTGGGTGAGGGATTTCGGCTGTAGATGAAAATATTTGTGCCGAATTTGGCATGGATGTGGCAAATGGACTATGTTTTTTTTCGGAAAACGGCTTAAAATAACAGTCAGTTAAAGCAGGGTAGAGAAAATAGCGTGAAACAGTCTTTACAGCTAAGGCTAGGACAGCATTTAACCATGACCCCTCAGTTGCAGCAGGCGATTCGTCTGTTACAGCTGTCGACACTGGAATTGCAAACAGAAATCCAGCAGGCGCTGGAAAGCAATCCCATGCTCGAGGTGAATGAGGACGGTGATGCCACTGAGCATGATGAAGCGGTGGAATCTCAGGAAGCTGCGGCCGCAGCGGAAACAGCCATAGAAACTGACTTTGACCGGGAGTCCTCGGAAAGCATCAGTAATGATTCCCTGCCCGATGATCTACCCACCGATAGTAACTGGGAAGACACCTATGATCTGACCAGTTCCTATACTTCTACCGGCTCAGGGGTTTCCAGCGATGATCTCCCCGATATCGAAAACCGCAATAGTGAAGAGGAAACTCTTCAGGATCACCTCGTCTGGCAGGCGCAGTTAACGCCGTTTAGCGAGACCGATTTTGCCATCGCCATGGCTATCATCGACTCTATTGATGATGATGGATATCTGAAAACCTCAGTCGAGGAAATTTGGGAACAATTAAAAGACGAGCTGGAAATCGAAACCGATGAAGTGGAAGCGGTATTGCGACGCATCCAGACGTTTGACCCTGTTGGCGTAGGTGCGCGCGATTTACAAGAGTGTCTTAGTATTCAACTGCGTCATATTGATGCTTCTGTGCCCTGGTATGACGAAGCGCGTCGCCTGATTGATGACTATTTCAGTTTGCTTGCCGGCCGTGACTACAATCAGCTCATGCGCCGTATGAAGTTAAGTGATGAGCAGTTGCGCGAAGTTGTAAAACTCGTCCATACACTGTCACCTCGCCCCGGCAGTCTTGTTTCCTCTGGGCAGGCTGAATATATCGTTCCTGACGTGTTCGTGCGCAAAGTCAGTGGCAGGTGGCAGGTCTATCTCAACGGCGATGCCATTCCAAAACTCAATATTAATTCCTTTTACGCCAGTATGATCCAACGCGCCGATAAAAGCGCGGACAACACCTATATGCAGGGCCAGTTGCAGGAAGCCCGTTGGTTGATCAAGAGTCTCAATAGTCGCAACGATACCTTGCTCAAAGTGGCAACCTGTATCGTGGATAGGCAAAAAGATTTTCTCGAACTGGGCGAAGAGGCAATGAAGGCCCTGGTGCTGCACGATGTGGCCGAGGAAGTCGGCATGCACGAATCCACAATATCGCGTATTACCAATAAAAAATATATGCATACTCCTCGCGGTATTTTTGAATTAAAATACTTTTTCTCCAGCCATGTTAGTACGGCCAATGGTGGAGAATGTTCTTCGACAGCGATTCGCGCTTTGATCAAGAAACTGGTGTCTGCGGAAGATGCTCGCAAGCCCTTGAGCGACAGCAAGATCGCCAAGATACTGTCGGAACAGGGTATAAATGTCGCAAGACGTACGGTGGCCAAATATCGTGATGCGTTGGCAATTCCGCCTTCTAATGAGCGCAAGCGCATCGCATAGTAGATTTACTGGAGAAATTTATGCAGGTAGACATTACTGGGCATCATGTAGACCTAACGGATTCTATGCAGGCCTATGTCAATGAAAAAATGGAACGCGTTACGCGTCATTTCGATCATGTAACCGATATTCATGTGATTTTGAGTGTCGAGAAACAATCGCAAAAAGCCGAGGCTACGTTGCAACTTAAGGGTAGTAAGATTTTTGCCGATGCGGTAGATGAAGATATGTATGCTGCGATCGACGCACTGGTGGATAAGCTGGATCGCCAGGTGTTAAAGCACAAGGGTAAGCTGAAAGACCACCGTAGCTAATGTGCGCGGTGGGATGGCAGTTTGAAGTTGTAATCGAGACTTTTTAACAATAACAAGCCTGGTTCCTATGTCACTATCCAGCCTGCTCGATCAGGAACACGTTGCCAGTCATGTACAGTCCGCCAGTAAAAAGCGGGCCCTGGAAGAACTTAGTCAGCTCATTGTCAAAGGCGAGCCTGGCCTGAGCCAGACCGAAGTGTTTGAATGTTTAATTGCTCGCGAACGTTTAGGCAGTACGGGGTTGGGGAAGGGCGTCGCCATACCACATGGTCGCCTGAAGAGTGGCGAGAAAGTTATTGCCGCCTTCGTCCAATTGGCAGATGGTGTGGACTTTGATTCACCCGACGGTCAACCTGTTGATCTGTTATGCGCATTGATGGTTCCGCCTGATTCCACTGATGAACACCTGCAGACGCTTGCCGCACTTTCCGAAATGTTTCGCAATGAACAACTGCGCGACGCTTTACGAGGTGCGAATAATGACGAGTCGCTTTTCCAGGTGCTTCAAGAGTGGCTGCCTAAGAATTGACGGGCATCAGTGGTTGTGAAATGTCACCGGGCGCAAAAGTTGGAGTGGGCACTGGGGGCAGAAATAGTTGTTGACTTCCCCTTCCACGTCTTTCCCCACGCGATTACTGTTATAGCCAATAATTGCTATCAGAATTTTGTTTCTCCGGGGATTCGAACGACGAAGAGTCCGGTGTTGATATTACAATGTGAAGTCGAAGATAGCGTCCCTGCGATTCCTGTCCTCCAAACCTCTACCAGCCTGTGGCGAAGCGCGTGCTCAAGCGACCAGGTGATCGACATTTTACAAAATCAATTTCATTATCATGCCGAAGTCGTGGAGAATTGCCACGCCTGTATGGTTGTTGTTGATGATGTAGGTGTGTTGATTTGCGGAGATGCGGGCGCCGGTAAGTCATATTTGGCTAAGCAAATTCTTAATGATGGGCATCAGTTGGTGAGTGACGACGTCGTGGAACTTTTTACCGCCAAAGAAGGCCAATTGTGTGGTAAGGCACCGCTCACACTGTATGACATGATTCATTTGGACGGTGTGGAGTTTGCTCAGGTGTCGCTCAAATGGGGGCGATCTTCGCTGGCAGCGAGCGCGACTGTTGATCTGGTAGTGGAAAAAGTTGGCCACACAAGCCCGGTTGAATTGCCTGCAATTTCCAAGTGTATAGGTAGTCGGTCATTTATTTGTCCGCGGATACGAAATTCAGATGATGTTTACCAGATTGTCAGAAACTATCGAATATCTTGTGGACGTACGAAAATCGGGAAGAAGGTTGGATGAAACTGTTCATCGTAAGCGGATTGTCGGGTTCGGGAAAAAGTACGGTATTGCATGTGCTGGAGGATCTGGGCTTTTATTGCATCGATAATCTTCCCTTAGGTTTACTCGCCAATTTTGCGGCACATATGGCGAGTACGCCGGAGAAATCCTATGAGAACGCAGCCGTCGGTATCGACGCGCGTAATCGCTCCGGCGATCTGCGACGATTCCCTTCCATATTGGCGGGTTTGAGAGAATCCAAACTCGAGTGTGAAGTCATCTTCCTGGACGCGGATGATCACATACTGATAAAGCGCTATAGCGAAACGCGTCGTCGTCATCCGCTTTCCTCTAAGGCAACTTCACTTGCCGAGGCAATCGGCAAGGAACGCGAACTACTGGAGCCGGTAATACGGCAGCGTGATTTGTACATCGACACAAGTCACACCAATCTGCACCAGCTACGTGATTTGGTGCGTGAGCGGATTGCACACCGAGGGCAGCAAACTTTATCACTGATGTTCCAATCTTTTGGCTTTAAGCATGGTGTGCCGGTGGATGCGGATTTCGTGTTTGATGTGCGATGTTTGCCTAATCCCTATTGGGATCAGCAATTGCGCGAATATACAGGGCGCGATAAGCCGGTGATTGAGTTTCTGGAAGATCACGATGTGGTGGACGAGATGTATCAGGATATCGTGAAATTTATTACAAACTGGGTACCAAGATTTCGTGCTGCGGACAGAACCTATGTTACGATTGCAGTAGGTTGTACCGGCGGGCAACATAGGTCGGTTTACTTTGCAGAGAAGTTAGCGCAGCATTTCAGCACGGACTATGAAGTACTTGCGCGTCACAGAGAGTTGGCATGAGTGTAGGCCTGTTAATAATAAGCCACGAAAAACTGGGCCAGGTTTTGCTTGAAATAGCAGTTAACGCAATTGGCAAAAACCCAATGAGAACCGAATGCGTTTCGGTTACTGCTGCATCGGCGCCAGAAAGATTGACGCAGTTGGCGCATGAAAAGGCTGATTCGCTGGATCAGGGGCAAGGAATACTGGTACTAACGGATTTGTATGGTTCTACGCCAGGTAACATCGCATGCACCCTGATGAAACGTCACCGGACGTCGGTAGTGTCCGGTATCAATTTACCTATGCTGTTGCGTGTGCTCAATTATCCTCAGCTTCGTTTGGAAGAACTGGCAGACAAGGCTGTTAGCGGCGGCAAAGAAGGTATCATGGATTGCCGTGCACACGTTTTTTAATGGGATAATAAAGTGCTGACAAAAGACGTTACCATTATTAATTTATTGGGTTTACATGCGCGCGCGGCGGCAAAGTTTGCGACACTGGCGAATAATTTTTCGGCCGACATCAAGGTCGTGCGTGGATCACGTGAGGTTAACGGTAAAAGCATAATGGGTTTGATGATGTTAGCAGCCAGCAAAGGTACGCAACTCACGCTCATTATTGATGGTGATGACGAACAACAAATGCAGGAAGCTATCTGCACTCTGATCAATAACCGTTTTGAAGAAGACGAGTAGTCCTGACTCACGCCTGATATAATCGCCCATCCGTTGCCGACGTGAATTGTGTTCGGCTTGTATACGGCATTCATCACAGATGGCACATGAATCAGGAATCAACAGAACCCAAGACCGAATTTCGTGATGAGCTGAATCACCTGCTTGGGCAGCGTGATGAGGCGGGTATTGCGCGTCTGATTGCTGATTTACACCCTGCCCAGCTTGCTGATTTACTTGAGTCACTCCCGCACGATGAGCGCGCCCAGGTTTGGGATCTGACCGATCCGGATAAATTCGGCGATGTACTCCTTTTCGTTAACGATGCCGTTCGCTCTGGTCTGATCGAGCGACTGGACGAGCATGCGCTAATCGCTGCTACCGGTAATCTCGAAGCAGACGATCTTGCTGACATTCTGCCAGATCTCCCTGGGTCGGTTATCAGCGAAATCCTGCAATCGATGGATGAGCAGGATCGCCAACGCCTCGAGACAGTTCTCAAGTATCCGGAGGATACCGCTGGCGGTCTGATGAATGTGGATACGGTAACCGTCAGACCAGATGTTTCGTTGGAAGTCGTTTTGCGATATTTGCGATATCGAGCCAGTTTGCCTGATATGACCGACAAATTATTCGTGGTGAATCGCCAGGATATCTATCAGGGCTATCTTAGTCTCGCGGATTTGGTATCCAAAGACCCCGAATTGACGGTTGCCGACGTGTTGAGCAATAGCATCGACCCGATTACCGTTGATACAGAAGATGGAAAAGTTGCGCACTTATTCGAAAAACTGGATCTGGTGTCCGCACCTGTTGTGGATACTGATGGTAAGTTGCTTGGTCGTATCACCATCGATGACGTGGTCGACGTAATCCGCGAAGAGGCCGACCATACCATTATGAGTCGTGCCGGTCTGGATGAAGAGGACGACATGTTTGCGCCAGTGGTGCGTAGTACCCAGCGGCGCACTGTCTGGTTAGGTGTAAACCTTTTGACGGCCTTGCTTGCGTCCTGGGTAATCGGCTTGTTCGATGCCACGATTGAGCAACTGGTAGCCTTGGCAGTATTAATGCCCGTCGTGGCCAGCATGGGAGGCATTGCGGGAAGCCAGACGCTGACGCTGGTAATCCGTGGTCTGGCTTTGGGCAAAATCGGCACGACTAACCAGAATTTACTGCTTAAGAAAGAACTGTCAGTTGGCGCACTCAATGGCGTCATGTGGGCGACAGTGATTGGTTTTGTCGCCTATGTCTGGTTTGAAAGCGTGGGCCTGGGCATCATTATTGGTTTGGCGATTCTGGCAAATCTTATTGTTGCTGCGTTTTCTGGAGCGACCATTCCCTTGCTGCTCAAGCGGTTTGGCGCCGACCCGGCGCTTGCAGGTAGCGTCGTGCTAACCACCGTGACTGATGTGGTTGGTTTTTTCGTCTTTCTTGGTCTGGCCGCGGTGTTCCTGGTGTAACCAAGCCCCATTCCGCTGCGGTTATCCTCTTCGCCACAATTAACGTGTCGTATCGTGATGAAATAGAAGATGTGGTGACGTGCGGCGGTATCGTTCGCTTATGGCATTTCCCACGCTTTGCTGATATCCATGAGGGTTGTTTGTGCTGCAGATCTCAATAGTTGCCCCAATATCCTGTTGACGCCTATGGATTTTGCCGAAGGTGACACGTATTCTTTTAAAAGCAAAACTCTCTATAAGATTACTCAGATCGACGGTCCCATGGCCCTTTTTGCCAAAAAACACAATGTGGGTATAAACCTGAAGACTGCGTTTGCTGAGGAATTTACGCATATCAACGGTATTGCTGTATGGAGCGACACCGATAATTCGGGCTCTTACACCCTTGGCTACTATGGCAATCTGATGTTTTCTGGCGAATAATATGCCTCTTTCAGGAAGTCTCCGAATAGGTCAGATTAGCGACGAGGGCATATTCAGAGGCTCGCTGGCCACCAGGACAGGAACACAAGGGGAGAAAAGATTATGGCACGTATTATTTTTGCGGACGGCAGACAGGAAACCGATATGGCTGTCATAGAGCCGATACTCGCAAATATCGGTGTTGCACTCAAACAGTGGCCGACGCCTGAGGCTGATGATATTCAAGACCTGTTAGAGAGCAAGGCGCTTGATGATGGGCAAAAAGAAGCCGTGTTGAAATCAGTCGACAACCGATTCGAGACTCTGAAGCAGGAATATGGCTATACCACTCGCGATATGATTGTGTTGCACGAAGATATTCCAGGTTTGGGCGAAATTCTCGCTAAATTTGAATCCATTCATTATCACACGGATGACGAAGTACGCTACATCGTTGGAGGTAAGGGCTATTTCGGATTTGTAGACGGCGAGGGTACCCAAATGTTAGTTGAGGTGGTTGCCGGTGATTACATCAATGTGCCCGCCAATGCCGAACACTGGTTTACGTTAGGCGATTCCAGACGTATAAAAGCCGTGCGTTATTTTATAGATACCAGTGGCTGGACGCCGGTTTATACCGAGCGCCCCTTGCAGTTCGATGAGTCTAATCTGCCTTGGAGTGTCACAACAGCCTAAGACCGTTGAGGTGTTCCAACTTAGGTCGCCTTGCGCGGATTGATAGCGTAGATATTCACTCGAAACGATATTTACTTCTCTTTCGGTGTTGGTGACCGTTTTTGTCTTGTTTTTGTCACAGGTGTTGGCAAGTCAGAGGATGCACATAAATGACGCAAAAACTCAATTCACTGAGTCCTTGTGAAGGGCTCACCTGCGCCGCCCGTGATTTTCATCAACGTGGTTGGATGGCTGGTACCGCCGGTAATATGAGTGTACGCGTAGATGAAAACAGTTTTTGGCTTACCGCCAGTGGTAAGCCCAAAGGTAGCCTGGATCAGAAAGACTTTGTTAAGGTCTCGCTGAATGGCGATCTTATTGAGGAAGTAGCCGTAGGCAATAAGCCTTCAGCAGAATCAAGCATACATCAGGTGGTGTACCGTCTTTTCCCAGATGCAGGGGCCTGTTTGCATGTACATAGTGTTGACGCCTATATTGCTACGCGTCGATTCTGTACTGAAAATCTTCAGATGATGTTGCCAGATATCGAAATGATCAAAGGATTCGATGTGTGGGAACAAAACCCAGGCATTCTTCTTGATGTTTTTGAGAATCATCGGGACGTAAAAAAAATTGCCGCAGACATTGAGGCGCGTTATCGGCAAACCAGCCCGCGTATCACTGCCTTGATGATACGAGACCATGGTGTTACGGTGTGGGCACCGGATCTGCAAACGGCCTACAATCGTGTCGAGATACTGGAATTTATCATGTCGTTTATGGCCAGATCGGCCTGACTATATTCATGCTGGATAGACTGAGACAATTCGCTTCCATAGTTGAACAAATCACCGAATGGACGGGACGGCTGATTTCATGGCTGGTTTTGTTTATGGTGGTGGTGATGTTCATCGTTGTGGTACTCCGCTACATGTTTAATGTGGGTTGGATTGCCATGCAGGAGTCCGTGACCTATGCCCATGTTCTGGTGTTTATGTTGGGTACGGCATTCGCCATGAAACACAATCAGCATGTCAGGGTGGATATTTTCTATCAACGCTATTCTCCTAGTGGACGAGCTTGGATCAATATTTTTGGTAGTGTATTTCTATTGCTGCCGGTAGCTGTCTACATTTTTTCCAGCTCTTATGAATATGTTTTGGATTCTATTTCACTTAAAGAGTCTTCCCGTGAAGCAGGGGGCTTGCCTTTCGTCTATTTATTGAAGTTACAGATGCTTATTATGGCTGGCCTGCTGGTGTTGCAGGCACTAGCAGAAATCATTCGTAATGCATTCATTGTTGTCGGCATCGAACAGGAAGGCGAGCATGGCTGAGTATATTCCACTCGTCATGTTTGCCGTTGTCTGTCTGGTGTTGCTACTCGGTTACCCAGTCGCATTTACTTTGGCAGGTACTGCTTTAGGTTTTGCATGGTTCGGTACTACCTTGGGCATGTTTGACGCAGCATTTCTCGACGCCTTGCCCAATCGTCTGTTTGGGATTATGACGAATGAAACGTTGATTGCAGTTCCTTTGTTTGTTTTTATGGGCGTAATGCTTGAGAAATCCCGTGTAGCCGAATCTTTGCTCGATAATATGGCTTCACTTTTTGGTAACGTACGAGGCGGCCTGGGATATTCTGTTGTGCTAGTGGGTATGTTGCTCGCTGCGAGTACCGGGATTGTCGGTGCAACTGTCGTTACCATGGGTTTGCTGGCATTGCCGACGATGTTGAAGCGTGGTTATGATCCTGCGCTTTCATCTGGTGCCATATGCGCTTCCGGCACATTAGGTCAGATTATTCCGCCATCGATTGTCTTGGTCTTGTTAGGAGATGTGATGTCGTCTGCCTATCAGCAGGCGCAATTGGATATGGGGATTTTTTCGCCTGATACAGTCTCTGTGGGTGACTTGTTTGCAGGTGCGTTAATTCCCGGATTGTTATTGGTCGCCTTTTATATACTTTACTTGGTGATCATTGCCTTCATCCGTCCAGATAAAATGCCGCGTCCTGAAGCGGTATCTGCGACAGACAATAGTGCGGCGTGGCGTCATCTCCTTAGAGGCCTGTTGCCGCCTTTGTTGCTTATGGTTGCGGTTCTCGGTTCGATTTTAGGCGGTATCGCAACACCGACAGAGGCTGCATCGGTAGGCGCGGTTGGTGCGATCTTGTTGGCGCAATCACGTAAACAGCTTAACTGGAAGGTGCTTTTCGAAGTCGGGCGGCAAACGACGCTGGTGAGTAGTATGGTGTTTATGATACTCATCGGCGCGTCGATTTTCTCGCTGGTGTTTAGAGGTTTCGGTGGTGATGAGCTGGTAAAAGATTTATTGAGTGACTTGCCTGGCGGCGCGTTCGGCGCGATGTTGATCGTTATGCTGATTATGTTTTTGCTCGGTTTCGTTCTCGACTTTATCGAAATCATTTTTGTGGTGGTGCCTATCGTCGGGCCTGTGTTGCTGGCGATGGATCTTGATCCAGTATGGCTGGGTGTCATGATTGCGTTAAATCTACAGACATCATTTTTAACGCCGCCTTTTGGATTCGCTCTTTTCTACTTGAGAGGCGTTGCCCCGGCAGCGGTTACAACACTGCATATCTATCGAGGTGTCATTCCATTTATTGTGATTCAGCTATTCACGCTGATGATGGTTGCCTGGTGGGGAGATTTGGCAACTTGGTTGCCGAGATGGTTGTATGGGGATTAGCGCAAACTACATAAACGTGAGCTTGCCATCACGAATGCGGAATGTTCGCGTGGTCGCCATTTCTCGGAATTCCTTTTTTAATTTTCCAATTTGAATAGTGCATGCCGGATGGATCTGTCGGCCGATGACGATACGGCCGTTGACGAGTCTTCGTAGCTCTAAGCGCAGCAATTCCTTCTTGTATTTTAGTCGATCGAGTTCATCTTCCATGATGCGTACTTCTCTTCTCGCTTCGTTGTAATCGCCTGGATTGAATGAGGCTAGATCCTGGTTCTGCATGTTGAGCTTTTTGGTGCGCATAAAAATCTGAGATTGGTTTTCTTCTATCTGACGATTTAGCTGTTCGATATTCTTGTGTATCTTCTCGTCTGCGGAAACTTCGATATGGGTTTTTGCTCCAGCAGGAGAGCCAAATGTGTTTGCTCTAACCAATATGCCAGAGCGTATGTGGCCACCTATGATGTGCCCGGATTTTGCCGACTTGCTTCCAACGATGATTTCATTGGTGGCGTATAATTCACTTCGGATGGATTGTTCACGTATCATGATGCAATCACCGGCAACTAGCTTTATGTTTTCCACATAGTTGGCGAGTATGCTTCCTTCCGCTGTCAGAATGCTAATGTCGGGTTTTAACTGTCCTTGTTGATCATATATATCGCCATGCCCTATTACCGATTGAGCGATTTGAATGTTTCCACCAGCAACTAATGTGGCGGCCTCGACGATGCCAGCGACGATGATATCGCCGGTGACCTCGATTTTCATGCCTGGCGCCACATCCCCGTTTACGACAACGCTACCGTCAAATACGACATTTCCGATAGACATATCGATTTTATCGTAGGTGATGATTTTCTCTACGACGACACCGTCTTCGACTTGAATGGGCTGTCCAGTATCGAGAGCGATAAGCAGATTCGCGTCATTAGTGTGCGTTTGTACGCCATAGAGTTTGTTGGAATAGAAACTGTCTATCCCATCTCTAGGCGATATGACATTGCCAAAAATATCCTTGCCGTCTTCGCCTTTGGTTGCAGGTATGCGGCGCATGAGTTGCGTACCCGCTTGCACAACCTGAATGTCTCCAAGGTCTCGAAAATCGATCATGCCGTCTTCCCGGATTTGCGGCATCCGAGATTTTGTCTCAGGAATAAGTGAAACGAACATGGCGTTTTCGCCAGGTTTGGGCAAGGTTCCCTTCGCTACAACGACATTTTTGCCTTCGCCCTTAGCGATAAGCTTAGCCACGGTTTGTTTGTTAATGCCGTGGATGATGCTCCGTTCAACGAGCATGCGATAAATATCGTTTTCGGTGACGTGTTTGCCGCCGTAAGCACGAGTTAGATGGACAACAGCGGACATATGGTCGTCGGTGACTTCGACCTCCGCAACAGCATCGCGTTTTTCCGCAATGGGAATGAGGCGCTTGCTATGCACATGGTGATTGTATAGTTCAACCAATTTTTCAATGGATTCATCGAGTGGAAATAGATATTCGAATCGCTTACGGGCGATTTGCCTTTTTACCCAATCAGTATCGATATGAGCGTCCTGCTCATATTGATCAGGCAATAGGGCAACCAAGTATTGTTGGTCTTTGGTTAAACCAATTCTCAACATATTGGTGTTGGGCTTGGGAGCTGGAGCTTCCATTCAAAGAGATCCGTTCGATTTTTGACTAGTCAAGATCATATATCGACAATTTGCCCCAAAAATTCAGGACAGAAGCGCACTAAATCGACAGTTTTAGGCCTGTTTCCAAATCAGTGGCTTGGAGGGTGAATCCGAGATACCTTACAAGTTTATCACTCTTGATTCTTTTGTTTTCAACAAGATAGGAAATCATCTCAGGTGACATGGTGCGCCTGGCCTGTTCCCAGTCGACTCTCTCAGGAGCCGGGAGCCCGGCGAGTTGAGCGATTCGGCTAAAGTAATCCGTCATTGTTGTGGGTTTATTGTCGGAGAGGTTATAAATTTCATTAGGCTGGCTGTTTCTTAGCGCAAACAGGCTGGCTCGAGCCAGATCCTGTGAAAATATGCGGTTACTTGCTGGCGCAAGATCCTCGCGCAAGACCGTCATGCCTTTTCTGATTCGTTCCAAGGGTAATTTCCCTGGGCCATATATGCCGGTGACACGAAAAATTATCCACGGGCAGGCACTGGATTCGCACCAGTTACGGACTTGTTCCTCAGCATCGTAGCGGCGTTTCCCGCGGTCTGTTTGTGGTGCGGCGGGGGTGTTTTCGTCTATCCACTCCCCATTGCTGTCGGCATACACTGCCGTCGTACTGAAATACAACACTTGTGATGGGCGTATGTGTTGTTGCGACATATGAGCGAGGAATCGTTCTACTCTCGAGTCACGCAGGGAATTTGATGGTGGTGGCGCAAGATAGATAATTTGCGCGGCAGACATATTTGGCACAGACTGCAAGGATTCCGCTTGATCGATGTCGCAAACATGGTGAATAAATCCATCATGAGCAATGACACGACTCGCTGTGCGGGATAAAGCATGAACACGTCTGCCCTCCGCCAGGGCATGTTGCGCGATCAACTGTCCAACATAGCCATAACCTATGATATAAATGTCTGCATCTTGCTTCATGTGAATACTTCCAATCTGTCATCATCAAACGGTAGTTTTATGAAATATACAATAAAGGTTGAACCCAGCGGTCATGTTTTTGAGGTCAATGAGGGTGAAAAGATACTTGACGCTGCATTGCGCCAGGGTTTTGCATTTCCCTATAGCTGTCGTGGTGGTGCCTGTGGTTCCTGCAAGGGAAAAATAGTTGAAGGTGATGTGGAATATGTAGATAGAGAGCCGCGTGCTTTATCTGAATACGACAAACAGACCGGCATGGCGTTGTTTTGTCAGGCGCGACCGACGGCTGATATGGTAATTGAAATGCGTGAAATTAGCGCAGCGAAAGATATCCAGATAAAAATACTGCCCTGCCGTGTATCGAAAATGGAACGGCTTGCGCATGATGTCATGCGACTCTATTTGAAACTTCCACAGGTTGAACGCGTGCAATTTCTTGCCGGCCAATATCTCGATATTTTACTTCCTGGTGGTAGACGGCGAAGTTTTTCTCTGGCCAATCCTCCGCACGATGATGAATTGTTGGAATTGCACATACGACGTGTCGAAGGTGGTGAATACACGCAACATATTTTTGAAAAAATGAAAGAAAAGGATTTATTGCGCATCGAGTTACCGCTTGGAAATTTTTATCTGCGCGAGGATTCAGGTAGACCGATTATTCTAATGGCGGGTGGAACGGGTTTTGCGCCAATTAAGGCGATTATTGAACATGCCATCGCGGAGAAGACCTCACGCAAGATTTTTCTGTATTGGGGCGTGCGCGATAAAGCGTCATTATATCTGCCGGATTTGCCGCAGCAATGGGCAGCTCAGCACGATAATATCTCTTTTATTCCAGTATTGTCGGAACCGAAACCGGAGGATAGTTGGCAAGGAAGAACGGGCTATGTACACCAGGCCATTGCCGAGGACTTTTCGGATTTATCTGATTACGAGATATATGCCTGTGGGCCACCGGTGATGATTGAGTCTGGGCAGACGACGTTCGCTGGGATGGGTTTGAAAGATGATAATTTTTATTCGGATGCATTTAATTATGCAGGAGACACACCTACTGCATAGCGTTTGACTATTGTAGGGTGCGCAGATAAATAACACCGATTAACAGACCTAGAGATAACAACCATACAATTATATATAACCACATGGATTGCCGAGCGCGCCGCTTTTCCAGCCAGGTGCGTGGTCGTATTCCGCGATAAAGAAAAACCAGTTTGGCGGAAAGGTTAACGCAAACGATGTTTACTGCTAGCAGTATCAAAGCCCCTAATGCTTGATCCCATTGCTGGCTACCTACCATCAGACCAAAAGTCGCTGTTGGTGGTAATAGAGCCACCGCAACCATTACACCTACAAGAACGCTGGATAGTCCGGTAGTTAAAGATAATACAGCGGCGGCACCAGATGCCAATGCCAGAGCAACTGAGTCCAAGCCTACAACAGTTCGTGCGTGCAATTCGCTGCTCTCTAAATCAACCGGCCAGAGCAAGGCAATGCTGATCGACAACAGTGTGGCCACAGTCAAACCACCGAGATTGGTGACGAGGGCCTTGCGTATTAATTCTCCATCGCCTAGCGCTGTGCCTAACGCAAGCGCGAGGTTAGGCCCAAGCAATGGTGCGATAACCATCGCACCGATGACAACCGCAACATTGTCTTCGATTAATCCGATCGCTGCGACGATGGTAGAGAAGAATACGAGAATAAGAAAATTGCTATCGAGTCGCGCATTTTTTTCAACGTTGTTATACAACTCTTCGCGCGACGTGGAAGTACCTTTTGGAGACGGCTCGGCGTCCTCGTCTTTCTTTCGTCGAGGTAGGCTGACTTCTGGCTGTATGATCACAATGCGATAGTCTTCGCTCTTGGCCAGTAAACCCTGCAAGGCATCGAGTACGGGCTGTGCATTTTCTGCTTCAACAAGAATACGACAGGCGCGACGGTCATCTTTTCCTATTGGACCTTGCCAATAATCCACTACGTGAAAGTGCTCGGCAATACCGGTAATGGCGATGTTGTAACTTTCATTGGCGACGACTTCAATTATCTTCATGCGACAAGGTCTGTTTGGATTTAATAGAAAGCCATTTTAACGACTTTTTAGCAGACTTTCCTCCTGCTATTTCCCTTAAGAGCTATGTGCATGAACTGGTCGTGGATCAAGACGACAGAACCAGAATCGGCTACAATAAACAGCCTTTTTAAGAACAATTCAACCTACGCAGCATGATTGATAAATCGACGTTGATAGCCGAACTGCAGCGCATTGTTGCCTGGGATGCGGTGTTATATGAAGCAGAGGACTTGCGTCCCTACGAATGTGATGGTTTATCGGCCTATCGCAAATTGCCTATGGTCGTTGTTCTGCCTGAAAAGATAGAGCAGGTGCAGGCTATCATGCGTTTATGTCACCAGCACGAGGTGCCTGTGGTCGCGCGTGGAGCGGGAACAGGTCTTTCAGGTGGGGCCTTACCGCATGAACAAGGTGTTTTACTCAGCCTGTCCAAATTCAAAAATATTCTTGCTCTTGATCCGGTGAAACGTACCGCTGTTGTGCAGCCAGGTGTGCGCAATCTCGCGATCTCACAGGCAGCGAACATTCATGGGCTCTACTATGCTCCCGACCCGTCGTCACAAATTGCCTGCACCATCGGCGGTAACGTTGCCGAAAACTCTGGTGGCGTGCATTGTTTGAAGTACGGATTAACAGTGCACAATATTCTGCAACTCAAAATAGTTGCCGTCGACGGCGAGTTGTTGAACATCGGCGGTAGCGGTCTCGATTCACCCGGGTATGATTTGCTGGCGTTGATGACAGGCTCCGAGGGAATGTTGGGCATTATCGTCGAAGTCACAGTAAAACTTTTGCCAGTACCGGAGCGCGCCCAGGTGTTGCTCGCAGCATTTGATGATGTGGTTAAGGCTGGTGAAGCAGTTGGCAATATTATCGCTGCCGGTATTATCCCCGGTGGCCTGGAGATGATGGACAAACTGGCGATTAAGGCAGCTGAGGATTTTGTGCACGCGGGTTACCCTGTCGATGCTGAAGCGATTTTGTTGTGCGAGCTAGATGGGACGAA
Source organism: Gammaproteobacteria bacterium (assembly GCA_029881255.1). Lineage (NCBI taxonomy): Bacteria > Pseudomonadati > Pseudomonadota > Gammaproteobacteria > Gammaproteobacteria bacterium. Next base: position 953,333 of record JAOUMY010000001.1, read on the forward strand.
TGAAGAAGTCTCGCAACAGATATATGTCGTACGCGATGTGCTCAAAAACAGCGGTGCAACAGAAGTGCGAACCGCCAAAGATGAGCATGAGCGCATGATATTTTGGAAAGGGCGCAAAGCCGCCTTTCCCGCAGTTGGACGCATCTCTCCCGACTATTACTGTATGGACGGCACTATTCCACGCAAACAATTGCCTCGTGTCCTCAAAGAAATCGCGGGCTTGTCTGAACACTATAATTTGCCCGTCGCAAATGTATTTCACGCGGGTGACGGCAATCTGCACCCGTTGATTCTTTACGATGCAAACAATCCTGGCGAGTTGGAACGCACTGAGGAATTTGGCGGCAAGATTCTCGAGTTGTGCGTAGAGGTCGGAGGAACCATTACGGGTGAACACGGCGTGGGCATGGAAAAGATAGATCAGATGTGTGTGCAGTTTGCGCCCCAGGAGCTGGAACAATTTCATGCGGTAAAGGCGGCATTTGATCCGCAGGGTCTATTGAATCCAGGTAAGGCGGTACCGACTTTACATCGTTGCGCAGAATTTGGCGCGATGCACGTACACAAGGGTGAATTGAAATTTCCGGAACTGGAGCGATTTTAGTGGAGCGGAATGTCTGCGCGAATTTTTAAATTATGAATATGAACACAGATCATAGCCAGGTATTGCAGCAACAGGTTCAGGATGCATTTGAACGAGGCGCGGCGCTTAAGATTGTTGGCGGCAATACAAAGACATTTTACGCACGGCAGATAGAAGGTGAAGTGCTTTCCACATCGTCGCATAGTGGAATTATTTCCTATGAGCCGACGGAATTGGTGATTACCGCGCGCGCGGGCACTTTACTGCAGGAGCTCACTAATACGCTGGACGAGAAACACCAGATGCTCGGATTCGAACCACCCGCATTTGGTGAACTGGCAAGCCTGGGCGGAACCGTTGCCTGCAATTTTTCGGGACCACGTCGCGCCTATATGGGGGCGGCGCGCGATTTCGTACTGGGTTGTCGCATCATCAACGGTAAGGGTGACATTCTTTCCTTTGGCGGTGAGGTGATGAAAAATGTTGCAGGTTACGATGTTTCCAGACTGATGGCCGGCGCGATGGGGACGCTCGGGGTGTTGCTCGAAATATCGCTCAAGGTCTTACCGAAACCTGAGCGAGAAGTGACGCAAGTCCTGGAGTGCGATGCACCCTCTGCATTGGAAAAAATGCATTCCTGGGCTCGGCAACCGTTGCCAATTTCGGCGACCTGCTTTGCTGATGGTCAGCTTTTGGTGCGGCTATCAGGTTCGGTGAATGCTGTTGATGTCGCAGCGAAACGTCTCGGCGGCGATACCCTGGCTGGTGGGCGCGAATTTTGGCGCCTATTACGTGAACAACAACTGGCTTTTTTCAAAACAGATCAGCCGATCTGGCGACTGTCACTGGCATCTGACGCCCCCCCGTTGTCGATAGAAGGGGATCAGCTTTATGAATGGGGAGGCGCCTTACGTTGGATACGCACGAGTGCAGGCGCGGAAGTAGTGCGTAGCAGTGCGTCGGAATTTGGAGGCCATGCGAGCGTTTTTCGAAACGCATCAATCGAGGCGGATGTTTTTCATCCTTTGTCTGCTGGACTTGTACAAATCCATAAAAATCTGAAACAGGCCTTCGATCCCGGTGGAATACTAAATCCAGGCAGGATGTACCCAGGGCTGTAGTCTCTCATGCAGACTACCATCGAAAAAATTCTAACATCATGCTAAAGATGAAACTGCTGCAATTGCAACAGCAGAAAAAAGTAGATGTTTTTCACAGAAACGAAAAATGCTGACCTTACAGGGTAGCGAGAAATCGCTTGTTGCGGCGCAGTGAGTTATCACATGTCGGTTATCAATTGGCAGAAGTTAAGGAAGCGCCTCTCTGTTTTGGTTCGGTAGGTACTTATTCGCTACTACAGGCGAAACTGTCTCAGGAACTGTTGTCAAATAAACGGGAATCCCTGCTGGCTGATAAGCCTCAGTTGATTGCAATAGTCAATATTGGTTGTCAGATGCATATGGCGAGCAAGGCCGATGTCCCGGTAAAGCATTGGATAGAACTGCTGGATATCGAGTAGTGCCGTCGTTAGACGGTACAAACCTTGAATAGTTGTCAGGATTAATCTCAACCTATTCATGTCAAAGGGACTTTTATGGATAAGACAGTTACCTTCACCGACAACAGTACCGGTAAATCTGTTGATCTACCCGTGTATAGCGGTTCTCACGGCCCGGATGTGGTTGATATCACCAGTTTGTACAAGCAAACCGGGATGTTTACGTTTGATCCTGGGTTTCAATCTACGGCGAGCTGTCGAAGTTCAGTAACCTATATTGATGGTGACAAGGGCGAATTGCTTTATCGTGGTTATCCGGTAGAACAATTGGCGGAAAAGAGTAGTTTTCTGCGTGTGGCCTATTTGTTGATGTATGGCGACCTGCCGACCAAGCAAGAGCATGAGTCGTTTATCTACGAGATTGGTCAACACAATATGATCAAGGAAAGCCTCAAGCGTTTTTATGATGGCTTTTATCATGATGCCCATCCTATGGCGATTATGGTCGGAGTTGTCGGTTCACTTTCAGCTTTCTATCATGACTCTCTCGATATCTACGACCCCGAGCATCGTCGCACAGCAGCCTATCGTTTAATTGCGAAAATGCCTACGATTGCCGCTGCGTGTTATAAGCACAGCATTAACGAACCTTTCGTTTACCCGCGCAACAATATGAGTTACGCCGGGAATCTGTTGAATATGATGTTTTCCGTACCGACAGAAGATTATGAAATGGATGCGGTGGCCGAGAAGGCGCTGGACCGCATATTTATATTGCATGCCGATCATGAACAAAACGCGAGTACCTCGACGGTGAGGTTGGCAGGTAGCTCTCAAGCCAACCCATTTGCCTGTATTGCTTCAGGTATTGCAGCCTTGTGGGGACCGGCCCATGGTGGGGCGAATGAGGCAGCACTCGATATGCTGGAAGAGATCGGTGATGTTAAAAGTATTCCCAAATTTCTGGCTAGGGCGAAAGACAAAAATGATCCATTTCGCTTAATGGGCTTTGGTCATCGTGTATATAAAAATTATGATCCTCGGGCAAAAATTATTCGTGAAACTTGCCACGAGGTATTGAGTAAGCTCAACTGTAATGATGATCCACTCTTTGAAGTCGCATTGCGTCTGGAAGAAACGGCTTTAAAAGAGGATTACTTTATCGAACGTAAGCTATATCCAAATGTGGACTTCTATTCTGGTTTGATCTACAAGGCGATTGGCATCCCAACCAATATGTTTACCGTTATGTTTGCAATTGCGCGGACTGTTGGCTGGATTGCTCAATGGATGGAGATGATCGCTGAGCCTGATCAGCGCATCGGCCGTCCACGACAGCTGTACACTGGCAGCAAGCGTCGCGACCATCCATAAAAGCTGAAGCAGTTTTTTACGCTAGAACCTTTTGTTTCGAGCTAGCATAATAACGTCGTTATTATGATGATACGAAAGGTGTAACCATGATTGTTTACGGCGATATCTTATCTGGCAACTGTTACAAGGTTAAACTGGTCTGCGCGCTATTGGACCTTCCTCATCAATGGGTCCATGTGAGTATTCTGGCAAAGGAAACCAGGACCGATGAATTTTTAGCAAAAAATCCCGCCGGCCAGATTCCCCTATTAGAAACTGACGATGGAAAGTTTCTGGCTGAATCAAACGCAATCTTACACTTTCTTGCCGAAGGCAGTAGTTTGTTGCCTAAGGATAGGTTCCAGAAGGCCAAAGTGTTGGAATGGCAATTTTTCGAACAATATAGCCACGAACCTTATATTGCCGTTGCGCGATATATCGCCAAGTATCTGGGTTTGCCACAAGAGCGCCAAGCAGAATATGACGCAAAGCAATCTGGTGGGCACAAAGCCTTACAGATTATGGAGCAGCAATTAGTGTGCACGCCATATCTCCTTGGTGAGCAACTCACTCTCGCCGATATTTCTCTGTTTGCATACACCCATGTCGCCGACGAAGGGGGTTTTGATCTGAGTCGATATCACGCGATTACTGAGTGGGTTAAGCGAATAAAGAGCGAGCCCAAGTTTATTGCTATGGCGTAATCAAAGCTGGATTGCGGGACGGTGTTTCGCGCTGCGCCTGACGTTGAATCGCCTGTAAACGCCTTGTAAGAGTATCCACGTAGCATTGATAAAAAATCTCATTTTTGAATAACGAAAAATGATATTGAGAGGCTTTGGGGCTTATGCTGAAAAAAATATACATCTACTTTCTCATTACAGCGGTAATGCTGGCTTGTACGCCTACCTATAATGTGTCCGACATAAAACTGAATACAGCGCTTCTCGATCGATACAATAGCCTTTCTATAGAAGACAAATTTCTTCGTTTTGAACAGGGAGGGTTTGAATTTGCCTGGAGAATAATGAATCAATCCACGAATGATATCTATATCGATATGGCAGAGTTTGAATGCGTGAATTCTCAGAATGAAAACGCGATAAGCAAAGTGGCGTTTGTTCCCGGTCGAACGCCATCGCAGTTTTCCGATGATGCCTACTATATCGATAAAACGGTAGGAACCGTCGTGGCAGTGTTGGGCGTGATCCTTATCATTGGTGTGTTAGCTGCGATTTTCTCTGATGACGACCAGGATGATGCGCCGGTACAAGAACACCAGAGTCATCAATATGCCAACCATGAAAGTCATAGGCATCACTATGATCACAGTTCGGTTGAAGTGAATATCATCAACAGCGCAGCGGTTACTGTCGTCGATTCCTATGGTGACCAGGGGCGAAGTATGACTGTAAATGATGATTACGGTCGAGTAGATGATAGTGTCTATTTTGTAGATGATTCCAAAACGCTGAAATCCGGCGTTAGCGGTGTTTTTAGAATACGTTGCCCCATAATCCCCTATGTCGGAGAATCGAATTTGGTGGTGAAAGCAAAGTTGGGTGATGAAATGGTTAAGAGAAATTATCAAGTATTACGTAAAGACATTCAATCTGAAGAATGGGATGAAATCTGATTCGTGTTTCAAAAACATTTATGCTAAAAATAATTGCGAGACGCGTTGGTTTATACTGAATCCTTAGTGAGGTAGATAGTTGCCACGAAAAGCATTATTTGTTTCCCATGGTGGTGGTCCCCTACCTTTATTAGGGGATGTTGGACACCAGGATCTCGTCAGCTGCCTGAAACGTATTGCCGGTCAGATAGATAAACCGTCGTTGATTGTTGTGGTCAGTGCGCACTGGGAAACTGCTGTACCGCATATGACCGCAGCACCACAGCCACCTCTGCTATATGATTATTACGGTTTTCCTGAGGCGTCTTATCGCATCACTTACCCGTGTCCGGGTAGTCCGGCTTTAGTCGATGCGCTCCAAGCCATGTTGTCAAAAAATGGGTTTGAGTCGATTGCAGACAGGGAGCGCGGATTTGATCACGGGCTGTTTGTACCGTTGAAGATTATGTATCCGGAAGCGGACATTCCCTGTGTTCAGCTATCACTTTTTGAAGACCTGGACGCCGAAAAACATATCCGGCTGGGCAAGGCCTTGCAGCAGATTACGGACGATAACATTCTACTGCTGGGTTCGGGTTTTTCATTCCACAATATGAAAGCATTTTTCGCCTCCACATCTCCTGAGACAGAGAATATGAACAAGGTTTTTGAGCGTTGGTTAATCGAAACCATGTCGAGTAAAGACATTAGTGAGTCAGAGCGGCGCAAACGACTTGTGCAGTGGGATGAAGCACCGCACGCGCGTTATTGTCACCCCAGAGAGGACCATCTCCTACCGTTACATGTGTGTTACGGGTTTATGGAACGTCCGTGTTTGCAGGCCTATGAGATATCTGTGCTGAACAAAAGAGCGAGTATGTATCTTTGGTAGCCTATCGTGAATGTTTTTTGTTATGGCTAGTCGTTCGCCTCAAATCATGGTTGAGGGCTTGGATTAAATATCGTGGTGCATGTTTGTGAAAAAACTGGAAACAGATTTTGGTAAGTTTACATTCCTGGATGAATATATCGTCGTTGCCGAGGCATATTCTGGTGTCAATATTGATGCTTCGAAAGTCAGCCGAGCAATTGCGTTAATTGAAAACGAAATCAACGGCGACTACGCCATGATCCTCGATCGAAAATCCGATTATTCGGTTGTCCCTATTGAGGTGTATAACTATTTTGCCAGTGTAAAGCGTTTAAAGATGATCGCGATAGTAAGTTATCGTTCCCCCGATTTTCTGCCCAATAATATGGAAAATCGGATTTACAAGGGACGCATGAAAAAGTTTGCGAGTATCGGTGAGGCTCACAGCTGGATTAAAAAGTGTCTCGCAGATTTAACGCCAGAAAACTTGGTAACAACGCCTAATGACACAAAAGAGTGCGTCTAAGCCTTTTGCTATCGCTCGTCATTTTTCAATGACCAATAGTTGATTGCTAATGTATTGTTGATAGTAACTTCGGGTTTGTCACCAGCTCACGCACGCCATGCGCGTGGTCCTCTTTGAACACGTTCCCTTTACACCACTCCCCAACACTATTGATGTCTAGTTTTGCGCACTCTGGTCTAACACTCCAGGTAACCTGGTAAGGTGAGCATGATTGTTCAGAATATTTGGGGCCGGTCGTGGAGCCGAGAAATTCAACCGGCCTTCCAGTATTGGAAGGAATATTCTTGGCTTGATGCAAGCCTCTGCGTTTAAAGCCGCCATAAGTTAGATCGAGGAAATCCAAAGCCTTGTGATCATTTACCAGGGTAAATACCTGGGTCTCGACGCGAAGACTGGGATTGGAGCAGGTGTCGGTAACGCAAGCGCCTAATGTTGGGCCTGGTTTCACGTCACAAGAAGTATGCACCCAATGCACTTCGATGGTATCGCCGGGCTGCAGATCTCCATGTGCTCCGTTGCAAATGGCTTGTAGGGGAGAGCGCAATTCTTCTTTGCTTAGTTGTTTGCTGATACCGCATTGGTAACCACTGCCATATCCATCATGTCCATCTCCGGCATAAATAGAAAACGCGGCAGCTCTGTGTTCTGCGCTTTCATGAAAATGAATATTGCAAAGGTTTAATTTTTCTCGCGGTGGTGCGACTGGAAACACGGCGGGATTTAAACCTGCGCGTATGTCGATATCACGAGGAGTTTGCGGTCCAAATCCTTCACAGGCGGGACCAGTATTTCGATGTTTTTTTTCAGGTGCTTCGACGGTATGTGTTACGGCAGTCTGATGTGTATTTGGTTCGGCGTGTCCAGGTGAAGGATGATTTTCAGCAGCGTTGCAATTTACCGTATAAATCGCCAAAACAATAGAAATTGAAAGGCTTCCAAGTGTGGCGTAGTTCATCCTCTATCCTCGTAAAACAGTGCAAACACAGTATATTTCCTGGAATAGTAAACACCTTTTCTTGATTATGCAAAGGCATTGTAACGCCCTAATACAGGCAGTTTTCCTAGTAGTCGCGTTATTTAGGGGATATGTTGTCAGTTACAATTCCGCAAATCAGTCTGGAAGCGTCCAAGGAATGATTCGAAAGGCACGATTGTAAGCCTGATGTGATTTTTTACACTTTTCCTTTGTTGTTTAGCCGATAGTATGTGGTTAAATCCAAAGGGGATGACTATTGTTCACTTATTCGCGCTCGAATCTGAGAGGCAATCATGGATATCAAAGTTCCTGGTGTTACATTGCGCGATAGACGCGTTGCTGCGGCGGATGAATTTCAAACTCGCGATGGCCGCGTTATTTATCGGAGTCACTTGCGTCGAGGAAGTGCAACAGGAGATTCCCGACGGCCCGATGCGCGCAGCGGGTTTGATGCCAGAAGTCGAGACGCGCGTACTGGGCTAACCGCTAGCGGGAGGCGCGATCCGGGTTCAATAACGCGTATTATTCTTCACCAGATGGGTATTTCGTCTTCAGAAGACTTTCCTGAAGCTTCGGATCCTGAGGATTTTCGACGAGACGATCATCGTCTTGATGTTGTTATTGCACACTTCGTTATTCGTCAAAACGGCGTTATCGGCTATACGCATGATGTAGAGACCTTGCTGAATGGTACGGCAGGCCTGCGTGATGCTATCGAAATTGAATTTGAAGGACACTACAATCATAGACGACGTGATCGTCCCCGCGGTCCTCGCGTTCCTGAGGCGGCATTGCGCGCAGGCAGATTGCTAGTTCAAGCCTTGGTCTATCACCCACTTTTATATATTCACTCTATACACCCTCATCAACAATATAGCCCGTCCAGCCGCCCCAATTGTCCTGGTCCAGATATCTGGGTGAATGTTGGTGAGTGGGCTGTAAACACGCTACGCTTGAGCACTAATGCGGGAAGAGCCAGTCGACAAATATCGGATTACATGTCAGATCAATCGTATAGCATCGACATGTCGCCGCTGGCGAGTGCAGCCACGCTTTAATACACCTAGGTGCGGTGGTGTGATGATTTTGCTAGTCAGCACCGTTTCATACGCGACGAATTGACAGGTACCATCTCTATCCATATATCTTCGTAAGAATGTCGTGAGCGGTAAATCGACTTTTGTATCCAGTTAAAACGACTGTTGTTAGTGCTGTTTACGTGAGTGGATGAGCGGTCACTCGAAACATGCTGGTTTTGAGGATAGGCATCGGAACGGGCAGGGTCTAGTAACGTGTAGCGTAGTAAATCCCTTCTTGTTTAGTGTTTGAAATTTAACATGCTGATGTATATGGGAATTATTGCAGGGATTGCGTGATGGCTGTAAGGACTGAAGTTTTGATATCATAGCGCTCTCGTCCACACATGGCGATCTGACTGCAACGGCCAGGTCTATAACAAAAAAGCAGAGGGAGTTGTTCATGTCATCACTGCGTCGTCCATACTTATGGCTGTTTGCCATTTCTCTTTTCTTGTCAAATTTCTTGCTGGGATGTTCTAGCGAATACTCAGGTTTTGTGTACAAGAATTCTGACAATCCTACGGTTTCTGAGAACCAAAACACCGAAGTACAAACAGATGACTCGACGCGCTTACATGGCCAGGTTGTCGCCGGACGGAATGAAAGACGTGAGTATCAATTGTATGTTGTTGACTCCGGCAGTTTGTTTCGAATGGGAAGGAAGCTGGCTTCAGGTACCACCGACAGTTGGGGGAAATTTGAAACCGACGGATTAGAGAAAATTGTCGACAATTGGTTTCTTCTTCAAGTCGATCGGATGGGACCGACGAACAAAAGCATCTATGATATCGCGAACCGCGTGACGCCCTTGTTTACTGTTGTTTCAAAGGAGCAGTTGGAGAAGAATACAGTTGTGTATGCGACACCGCTCAGTACCTTGGCATACTTTGTCGCAGATAATTTGTACACGGACGACGCAAACTTTCAAGAGATCTTAAATCAGGCCAGTGCACTGGTGATTTCTCAAATCGGATTTGGTCTGGACAAAACCACCGATCTTTTTACCTCGCCGCCAGTTTTGCTTGGCGTTGATGATCAGGATTTCGTTACATCGATCAAGCTACGTAAGGCCAATGAAGCGCTCGCAGCTTTAGCGTCAAGCATCTCAGCTGAACAAAAGTTAAGTTTTTTCGAAGTGTTGCGTGAATTGGCAAAAGATATCAGCGACGGCGAAATGAATGGGCGAAATTCTGTCGGAACGCCATATACGATGATGCCGGTTGACGACTTCGAGCAAGTGGTTCTTGGCGTGGAGTTGAATGCCTTAAATCTCGTCCAACGCCCAGAGTATAAAATTTACGATGTACGGAAGTTGATGTATGACGAGGCCATAGAACAAAATTTGCCAATCAGCGAATTGTTTATCAGCGTGCCAAACTCTGCAGTGCAATTAAATGCCTTGTCACCTGATAGTGATCGAGATGGTGTGGCAGACATTCGAGACAAAGACGATGACCAGGATGGTGTGTTTGATGAGCTGGATGCATTTCCCTTGGACCCGACCGAATTTTCTGATCTGGATAAAGACGGCGTCGGAGACAATAAGGATAACGATGCAGACGGTGACGGCCTTACACGGGAAGAAGAAATTGCACAGGGTACCAGTGACCTAGATGCTGACAGCGACGGTGATGGTCTACTAGATGGACAAGAAGTAATTGACTTCAAAACGAATCCTCTCAGTCCCGATAGTGATGCGGACGGCATGTCGGACCACTGGGAGCTTGTCTACGCGCTGAATCCGACAGACAAGAACGACGCAGCGCAAGATAGCGACGGGGACGGTTTTAGTAACAAAGAGGAATACTTTCTGGGTGGCAATCCTCTCGATAAAGACGTTATCCCTCAAGTTGGAGAATGGTCCACTTATCAAGGTGGAATCAAACACACAGGTATGTTGGCATACACAGTGGACGACGACGCTGTTTCGTCGCGTTGGACGGCTTCACCATTTGTGAGTGAAAGTTTGAGTAATGCGGTTGCAGCAGAGGGTCGCGTGTATTTGTCGCGGCAGTCTGGTATTGATGGGCGCTCTCTCGTTGCAATCGATGCAGTAAACGGCAGAAAAATTTGGGAGAAGCGTTATCCAAAAGATGTATACATGGGAGCGCCTTCCTATAGTAATGGTCGTGTAATGGTTGTGACCTCCACCAACTCAAATGATTATCTAAAAGTATTTGATGCGGCAGACGGAAGTTTGCTTAAGAAAATTACCTTGTCTGAGAAAGCATCGTATGGAACTCGTTCGGTGCAAGTTGTGCCTGCAGTTGATGAGTATTTCTTTACCGATCGGAGTGGTTCAGTAGTTTATGCTTCGTCTATGGATAAGATTGAATCGGATTGGGTTCACCGATTCGACGAGACCACGGTTTCAATGCCAACACTCGACAGAGATTATCTGTATTTTTTTGCTAATGGCGTTCTCCCAAAAGTGGTGGTGATGAGTCGGACGTCAGGTGAAGTTCTTTATTCAACTGGTGACTGGACGAATGCAAAAGAAAAGTGGGATCAAAGTCTGGCGCCAGTGCTGGGACCGATGAATAATATTCTGGGAATACTAGACGGTGATCTGGTCAACTTTGATTTTCTGACGCAGAAAACAAGATGGCGTGTCAGCGGTAGTTTTAGTCGTAGCATTGTGTTGGTCAACGGGCTGGTCTTTGCAATTGACTCGGATGCCCTGCGCGTGATTGATGAGCTGACAGGGGATACGTTGTGGTACTGGGAGCCGGATAGCGGCTTGCCGTTGATTGGGAATGTGGCCGCTGCACGCAATGTGCTGTTTGTTCAGGACAGCGGTCAGACTTATATGTTGGATATAGAGAAGCGCGATGCAATATGGCAATACCCAGCGTCGGGCAAACTGTCGATGGATGCCGCTGGAAGTTTATATATCGCATCGGACGATGGTGCCTTGCATGCAGTCAACCTGATTGGTGATCATGACGGGGACGGCATTCCGGCATGGTGGGAGTCGATGACAGGATTGAGTGACTCAAATGCTGATGACGCGGCAGAAGATCTGGACCAGGATGGTTTGGATAATCATCAGGAGTTTACTCTGGGAACGCTACCCTATAGCGCCGATATTGATGGCGATAATCTATCGGATGCGGAAGAGCTTCTGGAGTTTTTCACCAGTCCGTTTAACGCAGACAGCGATCTGGATGGGCTGGGTGATGGCGAAGAAGTGTTACTTACGCTGACCAATCCGCTGTTGAAGGATAGTGATGGCGACGGTGTTGGCGATATGGACGAACATTCTATTTTTGATACAGATCCCAATGACCCATTGTCCCTACCTGATGCGATTTCGACCTGGATGGAAAATTTTGAGGGCGAGACCTTGCCTGCTACCTGGTCCCAGCCGATAGTGAGTCAGGCAGGTTGGCGTGTAGAAAGTGGCGGCGGTGCAGGTGCAGGTGCGAATAGTCTGCGAGCTGTTGATGTGTTCGAAGACGGGGATTCAGCCATTCAATTCAAAGGATTGTTTCTTGCTGGTGAAATGACCTTTTATTACAAATTGATCAACGATAAATGCTGCGCCTTGTTGAAGGTTTTCGTTGACGGTGTTCAGGTTGGAACAGCAAATAAAACCTCGTATTGGTCGTTTTTAAAGTTTCCAATAAAGGCGGGCTATCATACTATCGAATGGCGTTTCTCAAGATTGGGCTCGGCAGTGACTGAAAGTTCGCAGGCCTGGCTTGATAATATTTCATTCGACGCTTATTAATTCTATGCATTGCCAGGATAACGATTTTGTCCTGGCGGTACGAAAACAGGAGCCAATTTTTTAGATGTTAAAGCTGGATCAGGTAAGTCTGCGTCGAGGCGTGCGTGAATTGCTGACCGGGGCGACTGTAAGCATACACGCCGGACAGCGTGTTGGCGTTACCGGTGCCAATGGTGTAGGTAAATCCAGTTTGTTTGCGCTTGTACGGGGCGAGCTTCATGCAGACATGGGTGAAGTGTATATCCCTTCAGCAACAGTAATTGCTCATGTTGCGCAAGAAACGCCTCCAGAAGTAAAACCCGCTATCGAGTATGTCATTGATGGCGACCTGCCTTTACGAAAGCTACAAGTTAGACTGCAAGAAGCGGAAGCATCCGATAATGGAGGCTTGATCGCACAACTACATGCAGATCTCGAAGCTGCTGAGGCCTATACCGCGAACTCGCGCGCTGCAAAGTTGCTTACCGGTTTGGGGTTCTCCACTGATCAGCAATCCATGCCGGTAAAACAGTTTTCCGGTGGCTGGCGCATGCGTTTGAATCTGGCGCAAGCCCTGATGTGTCGATCCGACATGTTGTTGCTTGATGAGCCAACCAATCACCTCGACATGGAAACTGTGATCTGGCTTGAAGACTGGTTGCGTGCTTATTCGGGAACCTTATTGCTAATTTCCCATGATAGGGACTTTCTGGATCGAGTGGTGACGCATATTGCGCATATCGAAAACGGCGAATTGCGACTGTATACCGGTAATTATTCTGACTTCGAAACCGCGCGTGCGGTGCAATTGTCGCAACAACAGGCTGCATATCAGAAGCAGCAAAGCGAAATAGCGCATATGCGTAAGTTTATCGACAGATTCGGCGCGAAGGCGACTAAGGCTAGACAGGCGCAAAGTCGTATGAAGGCCTTGGAACGTATGGCGACGATAGCACCGGCGCATGTTGATTCGCCTTTTCAGTTTACTTTTCATTCAGCGGACAATGTGCCGAATCCGCTATTGGTTCTTGATGAAGTTCAAGCGGGCTATGGCGCAAACACAATTTTACGCGAAGTGAGATCATCGATTCGTGCGGGAGATCGTATCGGTCTGCTCGGAAGTAACGGCGCAGGGAAATCTACGCTGATTAAATTGCTCGCGGGAGAACTTGCCCCATTGCAAGGCAAACGAACTGGTGCAGCTGATTTACGGATAGGTTACTTTGCTCAGCATCAACTAGAGCAACTGGATGCTGAGGCCAGTCCCATGTTGCACTTGCAAAGGCTAGATCCCAAGGCCAGTGAAAAAACTCTTCGTTCCTTTCTTGGAGGCTTTGCCTTTTCCGGAGATATGGCAACGGCATCGGTGGGGAATTTCTCCGGCGGCGAAAAGGCGCGTCTAGTCCTGGCCATGATTGTCTATCAACGACCCAATCTGTTACTTCTCGATGAACCGACCAACCATCTTGATCTGGAAATGAGGCTGGCATTGACGGTTGCCCTGCAGGAATTTGAGGGCGCTATGATCATCGTCTCCCACGACAGACATTTGCTGAGAACCGTGGCCGACACTTTATGGCTGGTTGCTGGCGGGAAGGTGACAGATTTTGACGGAGATCTGGAGGACTATCGACTTTGGGTCCAGGAGCAGCAGCGTCTCGATTCTGGCCTACTATCTGATGCACCGGCTTCGTCAAACAAAAAGCAGCAGCGTCAACAGGCAGCCGAACAGCGCAAAAAGACGCAACCTTTACGTAACAAATTAAAATCATTAGAGAAAACTATGGCCGAGCAACAGCAGCGTCTGACCGAATTGGAATTAGTACTTGGCGATGGTTCGTTATACGACGCAAGTAATAAGAGTCGGCTGCAGTCTCTTATGGAAGAACAGCGTCAAGTGCAGTCACGTCTTTCAGACGCTGAAATGGATTGGTTAGACACAACCGAGGCGCTGGAAGCCCTGGAAAGAGAATAATATCTTTAGAACCGGGACAAAATTTACTTTAATTTCATCTGCTTTCAGGTAAATTGAATCGGCGCCAGTTTTGCCTTTTTAGAGTCCTACAATCGGGCAGGTAACTTGCTTTAGCCCTTTTGGCGGGACTGACGGTGACAAACCTCGACTATGTGTCATCTATAGGCCTAACGTTTTCACGCCAAAGAACGATGAGGTCTAATAGGGCGCCAAGCGAGCAATGTTGCGAGGGAAACTCTCTCAAGTGTTGGTGTTCTAATCTTCATGGACCTCGCCTGAATTCGAGGTAACGGGAAATATTTCTTCCACAAACAAAGAGTTGGATGAATGATGCATAAACGAATATCAAATTTGTTAGTCCAGGGTTTTTCTTTATATATAGGGCTTATCGCGGTCTCATTTGCATCCGAGCAAGAGCTAAAACCCAGTCGCGAACATGTTTTGGCCACGCGCCTGATAACCCAATTTATAGAACAATTCCACTATAAGTCGAAAGAGCTGGACGACAGTCAGTCCATGTCTATTCTGACCCAATACTATAAATCACTGGACCCGAATCGCAGTTTCTTCACCCAGGAAGATATCGAGACCTTTAACACCTACGAAAAGCGCCTTGACGACGCGCTATTGCGTGGCGATGTTGAACCGGCCTTTAAGATTTTCCGCACATTTAATGATAGACGCATTGAACGGGCTGAGTATGCGTTGAAATTGCTGGACAAGAAGTTTGATTTTAACCTCAACGAAAACTTCGTATTCGATAGAACGGAATTGCCGTGGGCGAAAGATCTCCAAGAACTCGATGAAATTTGGCGCAAGCGTGTAAAAAATGATGTGTTAACCCTTCGCCTGACGAAAAAATCCGACAAAGAACTGAAAAAGACACTGACTAAACGCTATCAACGTATTATTACGCAGGCCAACCAAATCAAGTCAGAAGATACCTACGAGATTTTTATCAATACCTATCTGGCGACACTTGATCCGCATACCAGTTATTTCTCGCCGAGAACATCTGAGAACTTCAAGATCAATATGAGCCTGTCGCTTGAGGGTATCGGCGCCGCTTTGCGTACCGTGGATGAATATACCGTGGTGCAACGTATTATTACTGGCGGACCTGCAGATCTTTCCGGACTGCTACATGAGGATGACAAGATTATTGGCGTTGCTCAAGGCAAGAAAGGCGAGATGGAGGATGTTATAGGCTGGCGTATTGATGACGTGGTGGATTTGATACGTGGTCCGAAGGATTCCGTGGTGCGCTTGCAAGTTCTTGAAAAAGGCGGTGTTGACGGGCCGGTGAAAGAAATTCTTTTGGTGCGCAACAAAGTCAAGCTGGAAGAGCAGCAAGCGAAAAAAGCCATTATCGAAATTCCAGATGGTGACAAGAAACAACGTATCGGTGTGATTACCTTGCCGATGTTCTATATGGATTTTGAAGCCTATTCGCGCGGCGACAAAGATTTTCGTAGCACCACTCGCGATACCAAGGAATTGATTGATCAATTAGTAGCCGAAAGCGTCGATGGCATTGTGATTGATCTGCGTGGAAACGGAGGGGGGTCTTTATCGGAAGCGGTGTCGCTGACCGGGCTGTTTATCAAAACCGGTCCTATTGTTCAGGTTAGGGAAAAGTCGGGCAAGCTGGAGTTAAATAACGATACCGATCCGGAGATCGCCTATAGCGGTCCTTTGGCAGTACTGGTAAATCGCTTTAGCGCTTCTGCGTCAGAAATTTTCGCCGGAGCGATACAAGATTATGGGCGTGGAATTATTCTCGGTGAGCCGACGTTTGGAAAAGGCACTGTGCAGTCAGTTGTCGATTTGAACCGTTATGTGAGCAATCCAAATGTTGATCTTGGCAAACTGAAACTGACTATCGCGCAGTTCTTCCGTGTAAACGGTGATAGCACCCAGCACCGTGGCGTGGTACCGGACATTGTCTTTCCGACTGCGGGAGGAGGGGATGATCAGGGTGAGCGATCATTGGACAATGCATTGCCTTGGGCAAATATCGTGGCGGCCAAGTTCACGCCTTTTTCGGGTGATAAAAACAGTCTGAGTGAAATCGAAAAACGTCATCAACAGCGGGTGCAAGCAGATGAGGGATTCGAGTTTCTCGTTGCTCAGGCTAAGGATAGGCGGGATACCATGAGCAAAAAAGAAGTTACCCTATTGCTAAATCAGCGAAAAACTGAACGTGAAGCGCAGGAAGACACCCGTAATAAACGCCTCAACAAGTTTCGTTTATCTCGTGGTATGAAGCCTGTTGATAACGAAGAAGCCAATTCTTCCGATGATGAGGACGACAAGCCGGATGAGAAATTGACCGAAGCTGTCGAAAAAATTGAACTACAGGAAGCGGCCAATATACTCATCGACTATATGGGCCTAGCGAAAAAACATATAAAACAGGCGCAGCGCCAGGCTTCGCATAAGCTCTGATCCGAATACGTACACGCCCCGTACTGTGGTATAGTTGCTCGTGCCTAGTGCATGACTACCTGTCACAACCACGGCGGCGTTTGTATGTGGGTCGCTAAAAGAGTTGTGGCACGGGTTTAGAAAATTAATTCGAAAAACTAACCTGGTCCATATGGATATGAAAACGATAAAAACGATTACGCTTCTTACAGGCCTGTCGATAACGCTTTCCGCATGCAATCTTGAAAATTTTTTAGTAACAATTGAGTACACGGATACAGAAGAACAGCAGGAAATAGTATCGAATACCGTCGTTGGCGATGACCGCGAAGTAGAATCGAGCTCTGATCAAGAGACTGGTTCGGATGAAAATCAAGAACACAGTCCTCTTCTAGGTACCGTCTCGTACACTTTTCCAGGACCGATAGATTCCGTAGGCCAGAACGAAGTTACCGCTGTTCTCCAAATTCAGGAACTCCTCACTGAGACCCCTCTGGCGACGCTGGATGAAATTTCCCACCAACAGTTTGCCGATTTAGGCGATTCAAACGGGGTATTCTCACCGATCTCCTACCCGACGATATCTCGTTTTCTGAATATTGCCGCCGGAAGGACACTGGCCTCTTTCGATACCTTAGGGGCGGACTGGGGAAATCCGACGTCGACGGGTTTGCCTTTGACCTATACAAACCGCATCTGGGCACAAAAAGCGTACCTATTTGCCGAAACATTCCAGGCGTCGATGATTTCGGACCTTTCGACTCAGTGGCAGGAGACGGATTTTCTCCTTGGCGCGCGTCCAGACGTGTTAGATATTGCGATGAGCTGGAAAACCCGTGTGGTGTTTCAAAATGAAATCGGTTTGCATGCCCAATGGGATGTGCCCGTGTCGGAAATAAGGGAGTTTGACGGGTTATGGCAGGACGGTAGTTCCTACCAGGAGCGGGTGCCAATGATCGGCTGGCTGGGTAATTATCCGCGTTACGATCAGGATGGATTTAAAGCCGTGAAGCTGCCTTTGAAAGACGATCAGTTTCAAATGATTGTTGTTATGCCTGACGCCGCGTCTTGGTCAGAGACGCAAAGTAATATCGTTCAAATTCTTGGCGATTTCGACAGTCTGGCTACGGAACAGGAAACCCATTTCACATTACCTGTGTTTACTACTTCGACGGATTACCAAATAACGCCGTGGATAGATGCCACCGAAAACTTCGCTGGAGTCAATGGTGAAGGGCATCTGAAGCTAAATTCGTTGCGTAATACGTCAGTGATGGGTGTTGGCGCGTCTGGTGTCTCGGCAAGTACGACTACTACGGTAACGCTAGAGGGAGATGATTCGGAGACGGCCGCTCAATTCTACGGATACTATCAGGATACTTATGCCGCGGTGTCTGCAATATATGATCTGTACATTTGGGATGCCAGCGGAGGCGGTGGAGTTTCGATCTATCCGACAAACATCTGCTCATTGGTAAAAGAAAATCTCAGTTCCAACCAAGCACTACCGTTTATCTTCGTTGTGCAAGAAAAGCAAACAGGCGCTATTGTTAATCTTGGAAGAATCAAATCTCTAGAGGGTGAAGAGGTCTATCGCGAGGTGTGCTCTGGCGAAAAACGCCAATACCAGGACAATATCTGGGGGGCAGCAGGCGATGTGGACCACACCAACACAAGTGATTATCTTTTTGTCACCCAAGACGAAAATACAGCGAACACAGACGAAACGCCAGACGTTTTTAAACAATATGCACTCGCGGTTCTTGCATCGACAGAAGGTAATAGTCTGATCTCGCCCTATTTGGATCTTCAATCCAAGTTGCTAATAAATGCAGCGCTGCCAGATGAGGATAGAGCGGCGTTTCTCTCTGATCTGTCACTAACAGACGTTACTCCTGACCTGTTTAATTCGATACGCCCATTGGACGGGATTGGTAGCGCACGTGTGTTAGTACAGTCGGACTATGAGTTGAAGAACGAATACCTTGAGTTGATCGCCAATAGCTGGCAGAGCGCGCCGCTTGTGCGCGATTTTCGTGAATCTCCGACGCAAGCGCAAGATGAGACAGCGGAATGGTTGTTAACGCACTCGCATCAAGAGATGGCTACCCCTGGTTCTATTGGTATGCGTACTCGTGTGCTGTATAACGCCGCATTTAGTTCTTCGATTAACCTTACTGGCACATTGACTACGGGTAGCTTTGCGAATGCCGATAGTATTGTTTTCAACGTGCCTATGGTCGCGTTTGAAGGCGTGTTTCCTGCCTATGCGGCAGAGAACTACGACGCGGTTGAAATAGCAACCAAAGAAGCTAGTCTTGATGTGTTGTTCGTGACGCCTCATCAGGGTAAGTTTGCGGAGATCAAAGCGAATCTGGCGCAGGTGCTGGCAGATATCGAATCGGGGAAGACCGAACAGGCGATTTCAAGAAAGTTCCCCCAGTTTAGCGCGGAGCTAAACATGCGCGTCCCCGCTGCTGAGTCTACCGATCTGAAATTTACAAACGCGAGTGGAGTGCGCGGTTTGTATAGTGGTGCCTCATCACAAAAGGCCCAATTTTCGCTCGGTCAAGACGGCGTGGCAGTTGGATCGCATGCCTGGGCTACACTTAATGCCGCGCCTGATTTTTCCTATTTCGGTTATTTGTCTTTTGACAATATAGTTAGCGACGCTCAAATATTGTATTCCTGTTCGGTCGACATGCCGAGTTCAGCTGCAGATACGGCACCGTTTTTCTACTTTTTGCGCGACCGGTCAAGCGGTGTGATTTTACTGGCAGGTCAATACCTAAGAGTTCAGGGCGGCGATCAGAGCTCGTGTTTCGAACCGCAGCCGGGTGCTTTTGACCCTATCATCTCCCCCGTTCCCTCTGGTGATTAATCAGGGTTGTTGTACGAGGCGTTATACTTACGGCTCACTCGCGGCTCGACTTAGCGCTGAGGACATTTACCAGAATCGAAACCCCATCCCGAGCGAAAACGTATTCTCCTGGTTGATGTACAGGTTCTTGCCGTAAATTGCACTAAAGGTGAATCCGCTATTGAAGGTGGTATCAACGCCAATCGATGGTCTCATCACGACAATTTTCTTGAAATCTCTATCCATTCGATCAATATCAATCGTTGAGAAGTTCTTACTGTTGCCGATTTTTCGGTAACTGATGCCAGCCTCAATTCCGATGTGGGGTATAAATACGAACGAGCCCAGATGCAGTACCGATGTCGCGTTCTTGAAATCCAGCAGTTGCAGGCGAAAACTAGCACTATAATCAATCATGTAACTACCATTCTTTCCGGAGACGTAAGCGAATTGCCAGCCTTTTCTGAAGTAGTCATTGAGCGTGTGACGTGAGATTCGTACGCCTTCATAGCGCCTGATCCCTAGCGTCGATTTTGCTGGCAAATAGTTTTCATAGTGTACTAACCAGTAGCTGCCGCGTTTGTACTTATCGACGAGCCCGATAATCTGTTTCGAGGAGAAGCCGCGATATATCTTTTGTCGCATACCGGGTTTCAATTTAACCTGACCAGTTTTTGTCACCTCCTGATAGGTGTATGCATAGGCAACCGTGCCCTCGCAACGATTGATAACTTTGTATGTTCCAACGCTTTCCTTTTTGCCATCAACCATAAGCTCTATGTCGGCGAGATTGGATTGAAAAGACAGTTCGGGAAATCGAAAGCCGTCCAGGTCGTGACTGACTTCATGTTTGTTTAGAGAATGTAATTCGAATTCTCCGTCTATGGGGCAATGGCCTATGCTTTCTATTCGATAGCTATGTTTTCCGTTTTCGAGCGCTACATCGCGACCGATGGGAATCTTTGTATCATTGTCCACAGTTATGGTAGCTTCACCGCCCTTCACATTGAATCGAACAAACTGGGTGTGTAGCTCCTGCATTAGCGCCTTCTCTATCGAAATTAATTGATGCAGTCTTTCAATTCCCAGGTGTACTTGGCCTACAACCGTATACAATCCCCTGGACTGATTGATGTCGTCCATCCACTGTTGCGCAAGTGTTAGGCGAGCCGTAGATGCGTCAGGCAAATTAGTGGTCGAATATCGCAATTGCTGATCGAGTTTTTTTTGTGCGCATTCCTGCAATTCTTCCATGCCGACTTTTGCGCAATATCGGCCATCCACTTCCTGTTCTGTTTTGGTGTTACAAAGAAAAATATTAGAGGTTTGCTTGTGCTGTACCGATGTGTGGGTCGAAAAGAAATCGAATATCCCATTTTCAGCAGTATTAGTTTGACGTTGAAAGCGAGTTTCGACGCCAACAATGAGATTTTTTCCTAACTCGGCCCGGGCCTCATCGGCATCGGCGCCACAGGCAGTAAACTCGGCCGAATCATTTGCAAGTGCTGACTTCGTGGCCAAGGTACAAAACATGGCCAATGCCAGGAGAAGTGTCTTTGAATTTGTACCCATATTGCAGTTCATGTGCGTAGATGATGGGGGCGGACTATATTAGGATAAAAGCGGCAGAAACTTCCATTTCTTTAGCAGGAAGCAGCGTCGCGCAGACAGCTGATGTGAGCGCGAGATAACTTTACCCTGTCAATTGTGGTGAAGTGCGGCGAGAGAATTTAAACGGATTGAATTGTGTAGCAACAATCTTCATTTAGAATATCTATCTGTATTGTTTGTTAGGCTGCCGTATATTGAGATGTCTGAGACGCCAGCATCAAGCCCTTGCGATAAAACTCATTAGCCTTATTGCCTTCGTTAATTCGTTCAAGTAACTGCGCTAATACGTAGTATGTTTCAGGAGTAGGTTCTACGCCCAGGCTTGCATCCAAATAACTCCGCGCCTTTCCCCATAGTTGTTTCTGAATATTCAAGCGCGCCAGAGTTAGTAACAATACGGCATCTTTTTCGTGTCCATAGAGCCAGCGTTCGGCGTGCTGGATCTGTTTGCCAAGGTTGACGTCTTTAATTAATCCGTAAAGATAAACCAGCTTTGGCTGCCATTCTTTTTCTATGGCTTGGCGCAATAGCGGTTCGGTGATGCTGGACTCATTGAGTTCGATGAGTCCCTGTGCGTAGGCATATAGCAATTCACTATCTTGCTGTAGTTGTTTCGGTAAACGAGACCATGCCTGGCGTATGCGCTGG
The DNA here is from genome assembly GCA_029881255.1 of Gammaproteobacteria bacterium. Classification (NCBI taxonomy): domain Bacteria; kingdom Pseudomonadati; phylum Pseudomonadota; class Gammaproteobacteria; species Gammaproteobacteria bacterium. The sequence continues at coordinate 975,067 of JAOUMY010000001.1, forward strand.
CTGTCCTTTGATGCCATAGCCTGTTCGATTAAACCCATGTAAGTCTCGTGCTCTAGTGCCAGATAGCTGTCAAGATCTAACGCATGGTGCTTGCGTATATCGGGAATTATGTCGATGATTTTGTCCCATTCACCTCGTTGTTTAAAGGCCTGGGCCATCAGATCCAGTACACGGGTGCTCTTGGGTTTTTGTTTGCGCAATTGTTGAAGTATCTCCAGTGCCGAATCTGTATTGTTCTTATTGAGTAATAATTCGACGCGGGTTAATTCAATCGCGATATCTTTTCTGGGCGCAGCCGTTTGGGCCAGTTTGAGATATCGTTCGGCTCTGTCGCTCGCACCTTGTGCGGTAGCAGCCTTGGCGGCCTCAAGATAATTGATTACGGGTTGTTTGCTGTTCTCTGCCTTTTTAACAAGCGCGCGTTCCGCCTTATTCCACTGACCTTCGGATTGCGCAAGCAGCCCCTTACTCAGGTCCTCGCTGGCGCTAGAAGCAAGCTTGTTTACACGCCATTTACGATAGATTCTTCTGCCACGCATGATGCTGCTTAGTGTTCGCAGCAGGTAGTAACTTATGCCAATTGCGACAAAGCCTAATAAGCAAAACAGTACAAAAGACATCTCAACTGTCCAGTGTCCCATGCCCATAAGTACGTAACCCGTGTCCTCACGTAAAACTTGCGCTAGCCATACGCCAGCTGCCAGGGTGAGCGCAGACAGTATGATGAGTCGCATCAGGGCTTCCCTCCCTGCTTATCCTCTTCAAGATCAAGTTGAAGACGTCGTGCCATGTTTTTTAGTTCACGTAGGGAGGTGGATATGTCGGGAAGATCTGGTTTTACATTCAGTTCACGCAATGTCTTTAGCTGTGCAATAGTCAGCGTGACCGACTCGTTTTGTATTTGATAAAACTGTTCCAGCCAGGCGACCGCTTTGTCCAGATTGTCATTATAAATTTTTTGGTCACCTTGTAAGATCGCGAGGCGAGCCTGTTCGAGTTTGATTTGCACGTTCTCATTGAGATTGGATGCCTGAGTTGGGGTCAGTAGAGGTTCAATTGGTCTATCGTTATAACGAATAGTGACCAGACCCTTGAGAGAGTTCCACATAGCGCTGGGAAGATTTTCAACAGCATTGCTGGAATCACTGCTATTTTCTGGTGTTGCGGTTCTTGATCCAATTTGTTGCACACGTACTTGCAGTGGCAATTTGCTGACTTCGTCAGCAATTGATGAGAGCTTAAGTGACGCGCCAGTAGTATCAGGCTGCGCGAAGGTCTCTAGGGACGTGATCTCTTTGGCGATGACTTCTCTAACCTTGAGCAGGGCAGGTTCGCCAGTCGAGCGTATGCGCGCATCGGCAAGTTTCAAAGCGGCAATCGATGTTGGTACGTCTCTCTGAAGTTGTAGTTTGTGGTTGGCTATTTCAAGCAGGTATTTCGCCTCGGCGACTTTCCAGTCGCGTGAGGAGTTTCCTATGCTGGTGAGTAAATTCTTGAGTTGCGTCTCCACTCCCTGTTGCTGTTGAGTGATTGACTGTAGATCACTGTTGAGTTGTTCGCTCTGTGCGCGATTATTGTTCTCTATTGAATTTTTTGTTTGTTCCATACTGGAGCGTAGTTCAGCGGCGAGTTGTTGGTTATAGTCCAACGCGTTATCCAGCTGTTGCCATAACCAATATCCGCCGCCCAAGGCAGCGATAGAGAGAAGAAAGCCTAATGTGCCGGTAAAGCTTCCACTACTGGATTGTTTTTCGGGTTTTGGCTTTTTTGCTTTATCAGATTTTTTTGAGTCGTTTTTGTTGGAGTTGGTGGATTTACCGGCGGTGCTGTTGGTATGGGATTCGGAATGCTTATCGGCTTCCGTTTTTGCGGACGTTGGACCCGAGCTCTTATGTTTGTCAGCGTCATTGTCTTTTTCGATGGTGGCCTCAGTTTTCATATCACTATTTCCGCTGTTGTGCTTGTTCATGCCATTTAATGATGCTTTCGACTATGGCGTCATCACTCGCCTGTGGGGCTATTATAATGTCGCTTTTGAATCCAAGTTCTTTAGCAAGAACCTCAGCCCGCTCACTCACGACGACAAGAGGTGTTTTCTGTAGCCAATGGCGTCCAAGTTGTCCCACCATGTCGTACAGATTGCTGAGGCCTTCATTGCTGGTAACTGTAATGATGTCGATGCCGCCTCTTGCCCACGCGCGCATCAGTGCCGAAACATCGCCCTTTGGTTTGCCGCGTTTGTAGCACTCCGCATAGATCACTTCCGCGCCACGACTTTTCAAGGTTTCAGCGAGAAGCTCACGGCCGCCTTCTCCTCTGAATATTACAATCTTTTTCCCCGCCACGTCTTGCATTTGTGGCATTTCCAGTAATGCCTCGCTGTTGAATTTCGTGCTGGGGAAAATGTCAGGCAGTATGCCAAGATTTTTCAATGTCCGCGCGCTGCCTTTTCCAACGGCGGCGACGGACAGCGTCTTGGGCCATTGACGTGTTTTGCGGACTAGATTGAGTGCTTTTTCGGCGGCATTAGGGCTGATGAATATAGCGATATCGAATTTATCGAGTTGCCGGATGGTATCCTGTATCGGGCCAAGATCGTCTGGGTCAACTATTTCCAGTACAGGAAACAATATGCTTTTTCCTCCGACAATCTCTATAAGCGCGCGCATGGCGCTGGCCTGGTGTTCTGGTCTTGTAACCAGAACACTAAGACCAGTCAATGGCGCTACGGTATCAGGCATTTCGATAAATTTCGTCCAAAATTTCTTTAGCGCCACGTGAAAGCAGATCATCTGCCAATACACGACCTAGTTCTTCAGCATCCTCGGGTCGCCCGCTGATATCGCCACGAATAATCTCGCTACCATCGGGGCGACCTACAAGCCCGCGCAATACAATAACGCCGTGGTCGAGTTCGGCATAACCGCCAATTGGTACTTGGCAGCCGCCTTCAAGCCGATTGTTCATTGCGCGTTCGGCTCGAACACGGATAGACGTTTTTTCATGGTTGAGAGGGGCTAACAAGGTGTTGATGTACTCGTCATCGCTACGACACTCGATGCCGACAGCGCCTTGACCTATTGCAGGCAGGCTCTTCAGGGGATCAATACACTCTTTGATCCGGTCGTTAAACCCCAGGCGCTTTAGGCCGGCAGCAGCGAGAATGATGGCGTCATACTCGCCATCATCTAATTTTTGTAGACGGGTATTTACGTTGCCACGCAAGGTGACAATCTCAAGATCGGGACGGAGTGCCATGATTTGGCACTGGCGACGCAAGCTGGAAGTGCCAACGCGGGCACCGTGAGGTAATTCGTCGAAGCTACTGAAAGTGTTTGATACGAAAGCATCACGGGGATCTTCTCTTTCGCATATCGTGGCCAGGTGCAGTCCATCAGGAAATTCTACGGGCACGTCTTTCATGGAATGTACGGCGATATCGGCGTTGCCCTCAAGCATTCCTACTTCGAGTTCCTTGACGAAAAGACCTTTGCCACCCACTTTGGCTAGGGGTGCATCTAGGATTTTGTCCCCTTGAGTAACCATTTTTACCAGTTCCACCTGTACGCCGGGATGAAAGTGCTCCAGGCGAGCCTTGACGAATTCTGCCTGCCACAGGGCGAGCGGACTTTTACGGGTTGCGATGCGGATTGTCTTTTCAGTCATATTTTTGCTTCATAGTCGTGTGTTCAGGAAGCCGCATAGCATACCACTGATGGGATATTGGCCCTAGCCCCCTTTGGAAAACGCGGCGTGTACGCGTTAATTCTGCTTTCAATACTGTTTCTAACCTACTGCAAAATAACATTAAATCAAGAAGATAAAGGTGCTAATGAGACCCGGAATAACCTAGGAATTTCCTAATATATTCAAGCATTTACTCATCAAATAAATTAATTGAATGACATAATAAAATACAATGGCCAAAGTGTTTAACTTTTAAGGATACTGGCCTATATTACTTATGAAATTGAAGGTCTTATATAAGTGAGTGTTAATTTAGGAGTTGGCGATGGACTTATGTGTGCTCGAAGAAGAAATGTTTAAATCCTTGTCCATGACTGATGATGCGAAGAAGGCGTTAGCGCAAGTCATACACATCAGTGCTTATCAGGGTGAGGAGTCGCAGGTACGGGATTCTGGTAAAGACGAAGTAGAAATCAAGCTATATCTAAAAGATAAAAATCTTTTTGGCCGTACATTTCCTTACTATTGCTTCTGCTTTGGCAGCGTTGCTGGAAAAGGTGTCAGCGAATGTATTGAAATTCCTGCCGCTAGATTTCTGTTGGCCTTGCAGCGTATGGTTCATACCTATGCGTCAGATCGCTTGTCAGCAGATGAAAGTTTCTCCAGTTGGGGCGCGCGCAAGGGAACACCGTTTTTCACAGAGCTATTGGAAGGTATCGTGCTTGTAGGCCCTGAGGATATGCATGAACTGATCGAGCACTTGCAGGAAAATCTGCAGCTGATTTCCTGATAACGTTACCACACACAAGTTTTTCTGCCTTGTTGAGTATCGTGTCAACAAGGCAGCGAAGGCAGTTTCTTCCTCAAAAAAATCCCGATAGCATCAAATTTATTATTACAGCCGCGCTTTCATCGCTAGTTTCTCGTGCGTGAGTTTCCTTTATTTGCGTAGCTTATGAGTTGGCGCAAATTGGGGTTCCGCTGGAGTTAGCTATACTGACCGCCAGCGTGTTAATGATTACTTATATTAATTCAGCTTATTCTGATCAAAATATTTATTTCTTTTTTTATAAAAAGAAAACAGTTATCGTAGCGCACCATATGACGGGGTAACCCGTTAGAATTTTCGGGTTAGGACAACCGAGTCTGGCAGTAAATTCCAATTCTTATATGGATGGGGCGGTATGACAAAATTGGTAGAGCCGCATGGTGGAACGGAATTAAAGCCACTTCTTCTTACCGGTGATGCACTGGCGAAGGAGAAGGATAGGGCGCAAGGCCTTATGCAGGTTCCTGTTTCATCGCGTGAGGTTGGCGACCTCATTATGATGGGTATAGGCGGTTTCACGCCGCTGGATGGATTTATGACACATGCCGATTGGCAAGGCGTGTGCGACGGAATGCGAACAACAAGTGGCCTATTCTGGCCCATTCCTATCACATTATCTGTAGATGCAAATACGGCATCGTCTATCTCCGAAGGCATGGATATCGCGCTGGTTGATCCAGAGCGCAATGAAATCATGGCCACGATGTCGGTGACTGAAAAATATACTATCGATAAATTTCACGAAGCCATGCAGGTTTATAAGACGACGGATATAGAGCATCCCGGCGTCAAAATGGTGATGGAGCAAGGTGAGTTTAATCTTGCTGGTCCGGTGAAGGTTTTATCGCAAGGTGAATTTCCAGAGAAATATGGTGATCAATTTTTGACGCCACAACAGACCCGTGATTTGTTTCAGTCAAAGGGTTGGTCGACAATTGCGGCATTTCAAACGCGAAATCCCATGCATCGTTCTCACGAATATCTAGCCAAGATTGCGATTGAAACCTGCGATGGTGTTTTAATCCATTCTTTATTAGGTAAGCTCAAGCCAGGCGATATTCCTGCCGAAGTGCGTGCCGATGCAATTGAAACCCTAATCGAGAACTATTTTGTCAAAGACACCGTGGTTCAGGCGGGTTATCCGCTGGACATGCGTTATGCAGGGCCACGCGAAGCGTTATTGCATGCGTTATTTAGACAGAATTACGGATGTTCTCATCTGATAGTCGGGCGTGACCACGCCGGTGTTGGTGATTACTACGGGCCTTTCGATGCTCATCATATCTTCGATGAAATTCCGGCTGATGCCTTATTAACTAAGCCGTTAAAAATTGACTGGACATTCTGGTGTGACAAATGTGGTGGTATGGCTTCTATGCGTACCTGTCCTCATAGTGCCGAGGATCGTCTTCTTCTTTCAGGTACAAAGTTACGTAAGGCTTTGTCTGAGGGAACTGAGGTGCCAGAAAATTTCAGTCGACCTGAGGTTTTGCAAATTCTTCGCAAATACTATGGTAGCTTGGCCGACGACGAAAAAGTGGAAGTCAAGTTGTCGGGACATTCTGCAAAATAAGTTTTTTGATAACGGTACACAGGTGATTTAATGCGCCTGTGCGCCGGTTAATAATGACGGTAATCAATTAGGAGAGAGTATCCGAAATGCTGACCACCAACCCATTCACAGAGTTGTTCACCGTAATCTCACCAACAGTAATGCAAATATTCCTATTAGTAATGGTTGCATTTGTTGTGCTTGGGACGATCTTCGATATTGTGCATAAGCAAAGCGCAAAATATTTCTTCGAAAACGCCAAAAAGGCGGAAGCTAGCCGTAAGCGAACGGTGAGCAGTGGGGAAAAAATGGGTCTTGCTGTTGCAACGATTGCGAACGAAGTACTGACCTCAGGAGAATTCTGCAATCCCAAGCGTCGCTTGTCTCACCTGATGCTTATGTACGGTACTATCATTTTCATCGTGTCGACAGTTGCCCTGGTCTTTGCTTTCCCTGCATCCAAAGCCCCAGATATATGGCCCATGCTATGGCACGCAGGTGCTATCTCTGTAATGGTGGGTGCTACTGGTTCTGGTTTTCAATCCGTGTAGACGTCTCAGCTGAAGGTGCTAAGTGGTATCAGCTAAAGCGCGCAGATTTGTTCATTGTTTCACTGTTGGGCACTACGACGTTCGCCATTGCATGGTCGGCTACAGGCTCAATGGTACTTTTCGGTCTGTTTATTCTTTCAGCGATCGTCTTGTTCGGCGGCGTTCCCTGGTCTAAGTTCGCGCATATGTTTTTCAAACCTGCTGCGGCTCTTCAGAAGCGCGTTACCAAAGCAGATGGTTCAAGAGAAAATCTTCCTGCAGATTATGATTTGTCAGATCCACAAGTGCATGCGAGATACCCGGACGTCCCAACCTATATGGGTAAGAATCCTCCCAATATGGGCCTTGGTATAAAGCGCGAGCAGCCCAAACACTACTAAATCTTTAGTAGATAACCGAATTCGATATTAGAGGGGAATTACTATGCCTACCTTTGTATATATGACACGCTGTGATGGTTGCGGCCATTGTGTTGACATCTGTCCTTCGGACATCATGCACATAGATAAAACGACACGTCGCGCATACAACATTGAACCTAACATGTGTTGGGAATGTTATTCATGTGTTAAAGCCTGTCCACATCATGCGATTGACGTGCGCGGCTATGCTGACTTCGCGCCACTGGGACACTCGGTTCGCGTAAAGCGCGACGAAGAGAAAGGTGTTATTGCGTGGCGTATCAAGTTCCGCAATGGCAAGAAAGATATGGACCTTTTGGCGCCGATTACTACCAAGCCATGGGGTAAGCATATTCCACAACTTAAGCAGGTGCAGGGCCCAAGTCAGGAAATGAGAGACAGCCAGTTGTTGTATAACGAGCCTAAGTACATCCGCATGGATGATGGTGATATACACACGCTCAAGTCTAACGGCCTGAAAATGAAATTAGGGGTGCACTACTAATGGCTAAAACTATCGTTGAAGACAATATTGATATCCTGGTGTGCGGCGCGGGCCTCGGTGGAACCGGCGCAGCGTTCGAAGCCAGATATTGGGGGCAAAACAAAAAGATTGTTATTGCTGAAAAAGCAAACATCGACCGTTCTGGTGCGGTAGCACAAGGTTTGTACGCGATTAACTGTTACATGGGTACGCGCTTTGGCGAAAACAATCCAGAAGATCACGTCCGTTATGCACGTATCGACTTGATGGGCATGGTGCGTGAAGACTTGTTGTTTGACATGGCACGCCACGTTGACTCTGCTGTTCACCAATTCGAAGAGTGGGGCTTACCGCTGATGAGAGACCCTAAGAAGGGTTCTTATCTTCGTGAAGGTCGTTGGCAGATCATGATTCACGGTGAGTCTTACAAACCTATCGTAGCAGAAGCGGCCAAGAAATCTGCGGACAAGGTATTTAACCGTATCTGTGTTACGCACCTTTTGATGGACGAGTCCAAGGAAAACCGCGTTGCAGGTGCTGTTGGATTTAACGTTCGTACAGGTGACTATCACGTATTCAAATCCAAGGCGGTTATCGTTGCCGCTGGTGGTGCGTCGAATATCTTTAAACCACGTTCAGTAGGTGAAGGTGCAGGTCGTGTATGGTACGCACCTTGGTCATCTGGTTCTGCCTACGGTCTATTGATCGGCGCAGGCGCAAAAATGACTCAGATGGAAAACCGTATCGTACTGGCTCGTTTTAAAGATGGTTATGGTCCAGTCGGTGCCTACTTCCTCCATCTCAAGACCTATACGCAAAACGCCTACGGCGAAGAGTATGAGTCCAAGTGGTTCCCTGAGCTACAAAAGATGGTGGGTAAGGAATATCTGGATCCGGAAGTTTCTCACAGAACACATCGTCCAATACCAACCTGTCTGCGTAACCACGCGTTGATCAATGAGGTCAATGCAGGTCGCGGTCCTATACACATGGTTACTATGGAGGCGTTCCAGGATCCGCATCTCGAAGAGATCGGCTGGCACAACTTCTTGGGTATGACGGTTGGTCAGGCTGTTCTTTGGGCGGCTACCGATGTGGATCCGAAGAACGAAAATCCAGAACTGACAACATCTGAGCCTTATGTTATGGGTTCACACGCCACGGGTTGTGGAGCCTGGTGTTCAGGTCCAGAAGACTTATCTCCACCGGAATACTATTGGGGCTATAACCGTATGACTACGGTTGAAGGTCTATTCGGTGCCGGTGATGCGGTAGGTGGTACGCCACACGCATTCTCTTCCGGTTCATTTACTGAAGGTCGTATTGCAGCGAAAGCCGCATGTAAATACATCGACGACGGTAAGGCCGAAGGCATTGTGGTATCCAGCAAGCAGATCAACGCCCGTAAGGAAGAGATCTTTAAGCCCATGGATCACTACAAAACCTACCGCAACGAGATTACTGCCGGTTCGGTCAGTCCTAACTACATCAATCCACGCCAGGGCCTGGATAGACTTCAGAAGTTGATGGATGAGTACTGTGGTGGCCAAACGGTTAACTACATGACTAACGACAAACTTCTGAATATGGGTCTGAAGAAGATGACCATCCTGGAAGAAGATTTGGAGAAACTCGCGGCAGCTGACGTACATGAACTGATGCGCGCTTGGGAACTTAAGCACCGTCACCGTACTTCTGAAGCTGTTTTCCATCATACCCTGTTCCGTGAGGAAACACGTTGGCCGGGTTATTACTACCGTGGGGACGTGTTGAAGGTTGATGATGAAAACTGGCACGTGTTGACCGTTTCCCGTCGTGATCCAAAGACTGGTGAGTACGTTATGGAGAAAGCTCCGTTGTACCACATCGTCGAGGAAAACGAATAAGCGATGTCCTGATACACTAGAGCACCAGCAACCTTTTGACACTTGTGAGGTTGCTGGTGTTTTTAGCTTTAAGCGTAATTGATTATATAAAGTAGTAAACAAATTATGGAAACAACAGTAGAAGTCCCTGTATCGAAAAAATCTAAGGCAGACAAAGCGGTCGTTATGGCAAAACAGACCACGTCAAATATCATCGATTTGCCTGATGAAGAGTTATTGCCTATCGCGCATGAAATGTGGGGTGAGTTGGTTAAGTACTCGAACAAAGGTCAATATGGCAAATTTGTACGCCGGTTTTCCTACAACCTGCTTTTCGGGCTCAATGAAGTTGAAATGGGAAAACAATTTGCTCAAAGCGAATTGACGCGCAGTCTCGACTCTAATTTTGATTTTCTTGGAACGATACGTCGCGGTGAGCATGTAACCGTTTTGTATCGGGTGCGCAGCACGAAGAAAGAAGGTGAGTGGCTGGGCCGTATGGTTATCGGCTACGAAGAAGGTGAAGTCAGAATTTTTGGTGCATCAGTTTTCTGATCGATATCGTAATTCGTGATGTTCTATTTTTCATTTTTTAGTATTGAAATCGAAGTATAAAATGACGCAGTTAATTACAGAAGTTATAGGTAATCACAAGTACGTTGAATTGATGTACAAAGTTATCGATAAAAAATCCGCATCGGTACTTACCGAAGTGGAATTTCCCATTGGTTATGTCCATGGAGTTACGGAAGCGCTTGCGCCTGCGGTGACCGCCGAACTGGAAGGTAAGTGCGCGGGAGATACGATAGAGGTACCGATAGACTGTAATGATTTATATGGTCCACGAGATGAAAATCTGGTGCTTGTTGAAGCCATAGAGAACGTTCCGGAAGAATATCGTGAAGTGGGTATGTCTATCCTGATGGAAAACGAAAGCGGCGTTACCAAAACCTTTATTGTGACCAGGGTGGACGATCGATCTGTCACCATTGATGGTAATAATCCGTTGTGTGGTCGTGAAGTTATCTTTAGCCTGGAAATCAAAACAGTTCGTGACGCTACGGAAGAAGAAATCGAATATGGCGGTAAGGTAGAAGAAGTGCCAGACGTTAAAGGCACCGTCAAAGTGCCTATGCAGTAATTGGTAAGTACGATGTCAGGCGAAGAGCAAGCACCGAAGAAAAGAGACCCAAACAATCCTTGTCTTTTTTGCAAGGATCCCCGTGGGGTAACACTCGAAAATGAATTGGCCTATAGCGCTCGTGATAGTTTTGCGGTAAGTCCTGGGCATACGCTGGTGATTCCTCGCCGACACGTCGCCAGTTTTTTTGAGCTTACGCCTGACGAAATCAATGCATGCATGGATTTAATTGCGCGGGAACGTGAGTCGATAGATAAAGAGTTTAAGCCCGATGGCTACAATATTGGTGTCAATATTGGTCAGGCCGCAGGACAGAGTATTTTTCACGTGCATATTCACATCATTCCTCGATACAAGGGAGATGTTGAAAATCCACAGGGTGGAGTAAGGCACGTGATACCGAAAAATGCGCATTACACGCGCTAACTAGAGATTATTGGTCAGCGAATCGGGAGCGGCTGACAAACTATTATGAGTTCTCCCGTTCAACTATTGAGGAGTGATAATTATGAGCGACGCACCTAAAGGCAGACCTAAAGTTCCTGATGGTCACGCACGTTTTGTGACTACCCGTCAAAAAGCGCCCAACGCCAAGGGCTTTGTCGGCTATGACACAACCTGGGAACCACGCCAGAAAACTGTTGAATATACAACGCCAAAAAAACCATAACTTAAGTAGCCGCGTAACTTATTTGTTGCGCGGCTATTTATGTTTCCATCTTTAAACTGCCTTTTTAGTCGTGGCGGTTTCTGTTCCTCTCCCTTTCTGTATACTTGGTAAATTACGAATCATTTCTCAATACACGGGAGTATTGTGATGACCCAGGCAAGTGAAGACGAAGTTCGCGAAATCCGTATCAATCCAATCGTTCCAACAGAATCAGTTCTGGTATCTACAGCCAGAGGCATGCGACCTAAAAAAGCCGAAGAACTCTATCAACCAGATAAACGCGAACTGGTCGAAACCTGTCCATTTTGTCGAGGCAATGAACATAAGACCCCCCCGCAGATTACTGCGTATCCTGAAAAAGGGAATTGGGATATTCGAATAGTTGAAAATTTATTTCCAGTGCTTGCGGATAAGGGTGCAAAGCCAAATTTCAGTTTTGGATTGCAGCAGGCGATCGACGGCTATGGACGCCACGAAGTGGTCATCGATCACCATAACCATGGTATTGCCGTACACGAAATGTCCATCGAACATTTGAGCCAAATGTTCTGTCTCTATCAACGACGGATACGCGAGCTTTACGCATCAGATGAAAGACTGCGTTGTGTACTGCTTTTTAAAAACTATGGTCCTGCTGCCGGCGGCAGTATTCCGCATACTCATAGCCAGATTATTGCTATGCCTGTAGTGCCGCAAAATATTGAAGCGGAAGTTACACATAGTGCACAACATTACCAAAAGCATCACCAATGTATATTTTGTACTCTGATCGACGAAGCTTTGAGTTATGAAGCCACGATTTATGACAAGAGTTCAGGTGAAGTGCGTCGTAAGATTAATGTCGGTCAATACGTTGTCGAGCGAGGTGAACACTTTATTGCGATTAAGCCCTTTGCGAGTCGATACGAGTGGGAAGTCCACATATTACCGCTCGTTCATCAGGCAGATTTTTTAGATGCTGACGCGGCTCTGCTCAAGGACTTTGCTGAGGTATTGAAAAATACCATGACGCGGCTGGATAAAGTGGTTGGCGGGGTTCAATACAATTTCTTTCTTCATAGCCTGCCAAGAATTTCCGATGACAAGGACTTTCATCAGAGCTATCACTGGCATCTGGAAATTTGTCCGCGTACTTCGATACCGACCGGATTTGAATTGGGGTCAGGTTTATTCGTCAACACCATCGCACCCGAAATTGCCGCAAAGGCGCTGCGTGGAGCATAGGGCTGTTTCCTTGCTTTGCCCGAAATGGGGTATACTCCGCCGCTTTAGTGTCAATTCACGGATATTCTGTTAATGAGCGATAAAACACCGGTTGCCAAGCCCTGGGGAGGCCGATTTACCGAGCCTACTGACGTTTTCGTCGAGGCATTTACTGCCTCGGTTACCTTTGATCAGCGTATGTACGCTCAGGATATTGCGGGATCAATCGCACACGCTACGATGCTGGCCAAGGTTGGTGTGTTGACAGGTGAAGAACGTGACGCCATCGTTTCGGGCCTGAAAGAGATTGAACAAGAGATCGAACGAGGCGAATTTACCTGGTCAGTCAGCCTGGAAGATGTACATATGAATATCGAGGCCCGTTTGACGACGAAAATCGGTAATGCCGGAAAGAAACTTCATACAGGGCGCTCTCGCAATGACCAGGTAGCAACCGATATGCGCCTGTATTTGCGCGATGAGATCGACGAGATTGTAAAGCAATTGTCGCGTCTTCAATCGACATTGGTAGATATCGCGGAACGGGAAGCTGATACCATTTTGCCTGGTTTTACCCATCTACAGGTCGCTCAACCGATCAGCTTTGGTCATCATATGTTGGCCTGGTTCGAGATGCTGGTCCGTGATGCTGAGCGATTGCAGGACTGCCGCAAGCGTGTAAATGTCATGCCACTGGGTGCCGCTGCGCTGGCGGGGACGACTTATCCGATTGATCGCCACTATACAGCTCAGTTACTGGGCTTTGACTGTCCGACCGAAAACTCGCTCGACTCGGTCAGTGACCGGGATTTTATAATTGAATTTAATTTTGTATCCACATTGATAATGACCCATCTCTCCCGCTTTTCTGAGGAGTTGATCATATGGGTTTCGCAACAGTTTGATTTTATTGAGCTTGGCGACCGTTTCTGTACTGGTTCGTCTATCATGCCCCAAAAGAAAAATCCGGATGTCCCCGAGTTGATTCGCGGTAAAAGTGGACGTGTGGTTGGTAATCTCATCAGCTTGATTACGTTGATGAAGGGGCAGCCACTGGCATATAACAAAGACAATCAGGAAGACAAGGAGCCGTTGTTCGACAGTATAGACACGCTTAAAGCTTCACTACGGGTGTTTGCTGACATGATGGGCAGTCTCAAAGTCAAAAAAGAAAATATGCTCAAGGCGGCCAAGGCCGGTTTTTCAACGGCCACCGATCTTGCTGACTATTTAGTTCGCAAAGGAGTCCCTTTTCGTGATGCACATGAGGTCGTCGGAAAAGCCGTACGCCTGGGTGTAGACACACGTCGAGATCTAGCGGAAATGAAGTTGGAAGAACTTCAGAAATTCAGTAAGTTGATTGAACAAGATGTGTTTACTGTGTTGGCGCCGTCTGGGTCGGCTGCAGCCCGTGACCATTTCGGTGGTACTGCGCCGTCACAGGTTCGCCAGGCAGTTCAACGAGCACGTAAGCGCTTGGCGTAATATCTCTGTTTTAGTCTTCCCCAGCAGAGTAGATGCCTAGGCAGTCGCCACCCTACCGTCGGCGGCATCCTGTGCCTTTTCAATTAACCGGTTGATATCGTCGCCTTTTTCCCATTCAACTATGCCTATCTTGGCGTCAACCTTTACCGTTAAATTGGGCGTGTCCGGGAGGCTGAGCTGTTGCAGGCGGGCCAATATCTTTCTGGCAATACTTTGCGCGTCGTCTAAACCGGTTTCGGGTAAAACAAGGGTGAACTCCCGGGTATTTGTGCGACCAACAAGGTCTACCCAACGTAATTGGTCACGTAAATAGTAACCAACACCTTTTAATACATGCTCTGTTACCGCGGAAACGGTTCTGTCCGATGAGGCGAATTTTTCTATCTCAAGAACAATAAGTGCCAATGGATTCCCATAGCGCCGGCTGCGCGAAACTTGTGGTTCTAATCCCTGCAGCAGCGCGCGACGATTTAAGACTCCTGTAATCGGATCGCTGGTGGAAGTGTTGTCTAACTGATCGGAGAGCGATTTGTTAGCCGCCTTTAGCTGGACCAATTCACTGCTGTCTGAGAAATAATGCGCAGTAAATCCGGGGGATAGCTCCTGTTGTACCTGAATAAGCCAGCGTTCACTGTCTTGTAAAGGTTGAGGAATTCGCCAGACGTGTCGTGTGTTAGATGATGGAATTAAAAAATCAGCCTCTATGCTTGAGAATTCCTGTCCAATCAATCTGTCTCCGTCGACACTTAAAAAACCCTGCATAGTCTTATTGATCCAGAATATGCGGTTATCTGTATCCGTGATGATGACACCAGACGGCAATAATTCTAAAGCTGTAGTTGATAAAGACGGCTCGAGCGATTTCATAAGACCTTCTTTTAACTTGCTGTAATCTATTCGTGGAAATTTTATAGTTTTCATTGGTGTAATGCACTTACAGTGCCAGTATTATTTGTCGTGGTTTTTACTACCGGCCTTGAGCGCTGTTTTACTAAAGATTTCAGCCTTAAAAAACGATAGCTTATAGGGACCTGGAACACCCGAATTTTCTCTTTTTTTCGCTTATATGCACATTAAAGCAAGGTGTATAGGCGCAGGTTTGTATTGCCACAAAATCGTGGTTAGACGCCAAATGTTTATGGAGAATCGACAAGAACATGTCGCAGGATGCACAGTGGATTAACGATGTACGACAACGTTTCGTATCGCTAAACCAACAGCGAATAGAACGTTGCATATCCATTATGCAGCCTAAACAAAAAGATTTTCTGGAACTACTCCCCCTTCTCTTTCACATAAACAACATTTCTTTACCAGGATATGTCGGTCCCGACACGCCTCATGGTGTTTCAGCCTATGCTTTAGAAGAAAAAACATTGGTTCTTGCCAGACGTTTGTGGCGAGGTTTTGATGTGCAAAAACGGGCGCAATGGTCTTTTGCGATTGATTCGATTTTCTTGATGGGTAGCGTGGGTAGTATCGCGTTTTCCAACAAGAGCGATTTTGATGTCTGGCTTTGCTACAACCCCGCAATAAAAGAAAACAAACTTGATAGTCTGCAGAAAAAGGCGACTGCTATCGAAAACTGGGCCGAAGAGCTTGGGCTTGAAGTGCATTTCTTTCTGATGAATGCGAATGAGTTTAAAGAGGGAAAGCTAGTTGATCTTTCCACCGAAAGTAGTGGAAGTGCGCAACACAGACTACTGTTGGATGAATTTTATCGAACCGGCGTGTGGGTTGCGGGCAAGCATCCGTTTTGGTGGTTTATCCCAGTTGAAAACGAGCATGATTATGAATCTCTAAAAGCCAAATATCTAAAAGATGAATTGCTTGATGAACAGGAATGTGTTGATTTCGGAGGGCTACCAAATATCCCAGCAGAAGAATTTTTAGGTGCCGCTGTTTGGCAGCTTAACAAAGCTATCGATTCTCCTTACAAATCATTGTTGAAAATTACTCTAATGGAAGCGTATGCCAGTGACTACCCAAATGGCGCTACGTTATCGTCCTTGTTTAAGCGAGAAGTTCATAATGGGAATACTGACCTGAATACGCTTGATCCGTATATTATGTTGATGCGTTATCTTGAACAATATATTGGTCGGGAAAATGAAAAAGGCAGACTGGAGCTTGTTAGGATAAGTTTTTATTTTAAAGTCGGAATTGCGCTATCGCAGATGTCGACGCAGATGAAAAAAGATTGGCGCGAAAAAATGCTGCGTGAAACTACCTTCTCGTGGGGATGGACTGACGTGATTTGTCATCGTCTGGACACGTACAAAGATTGGCGTATCGATGATGTGATAAAAGCGCGCCAGCCATTGGTTGACAATTTGACCAAAAGTTATATGTTGCTGTCTGACTTTGCACGAAAAATGAACAAAGAGTCCTTGATCAAGCAGCGTGATCTGACCATTCTTGGGCGTAAGCTTTACGCGGTCTATGATAAAAAGCCTGGAAAGATTGAAATTGTTAGTCACGGGTTTAAGACGAATATTAGTGAAGAGTTGGTTACTTTTCTTCAAGCGAAAGGAAAGAGCGGCGATCGTTGGCTGCTCTATCGTGGAAAGGTAACAGGTGCAGATTTCAAGGATTTTAAGCCATTGAAGACGACTTCGTGCTTAGTGGAATTGATGGTCTGGGCCTACTTTAACAGAGTTGTGAATCTTGAAACCCGAAAGATGTTGTATGCGCCAGGTTGCGATATGAAGAATTCCGTATTGCATACGCTACTCGAAGACATTAGCCACTTATGCAAGAATCCACAAAACTTTTCCGCTGACAGCGACGTGTTGAAATATTCCCCCTACGTTAAGGAGACACGGTTCTATATCAATATTGGGCGTATTCCGCGCATGGTCGGAGAGAAAATAGAAAAGGAAATAATATCCGGGGGATTGGATGTGCTCAAATACGGATCTATGGATGACAGTCTCGTGTCCTCCATGGAGTTTGTCTATACGACAAGTTGGAACGAAGTCTATGTAATGCAGTATGAGGAGATGGAAGGGATTTTTCATTTCTTCTGTGATTTTCTAAATTTCTGCCTGGATAAGGACGGCAATAAGAGTCGTCACCCTTTGTCGATTCCTGAGTTTTGTACGGTAGCCTCTCATTTCGGTCACATCATTAACCGTCGTGTAGAGAGTCTGGTGCGGCATGCCTATGAGTTTTTCTTTGAAAAAGATAACAATGAGCGTGGGATATTTGTGACTGAAGCGGCGAAAAATATCTTTGTAGTTGAACGCAAGGAGAAAAAATTCACCGCGCAGCGCTTTAGCTCGCTATCGCAGTTGGTGGCCTTTATGAGTATGCCGGTAAACCACTTTCGCGGGGCATGCATAGACGAGCAGTCGTTGAATTCGCAGCCTTTGCGCAGTATTCTCGAAATGAACGAGCCTGGAAAAGTGCAAGTTTTCTATGAGAAAGGTAAGAAGGGGAGTGCGGTGTGGATACTTGACGAAAACGGCGCACTTTCGGTGCAGCAGTATGAGGGAGTAGATACCTTTGGATTGTTGCATGACTATTACCAATTTATTGCCGATTCACTAAAGCACTACGCGTGTAAAAATGATGAAGAAAGCGAAATAGAGCGAGAATTTCTGCATCGAGAAAATGAGCTTCTTGGCTTCTATAATATGAAAAAAGAAGGATTAAAATTCAAAATTACTGAAATGGATTTGATGAACCTGCGGCATGCCCAAATACCGTATGATCTGCTTGCTCATGGAGATTTGAGAAAAGGAAAAACGGTTTTCAAATTTACGTTCAAAGGGCAGGAACTGAGCTCGGCAGAATTAGGCTCAAAAGTATTTGACGAAGTACGCAAGCAAGTCGGCGTCGAAGGAAAGATATCTATTACGCGCATGGTATTAAGTCCAGAATTAATGAATCTGAAGAAAGGCCAGAAACCAAGTATTCAACATCTCTTGAACTACAAGAAGCGCATTGAAGAAAAACTAAATAAATAGATTTCACTTGAATTCTATTGTTTCAGTATCTTTTTTAGCCAATCACGAATATCGTTAATCTGTTGCGTATGTATGCTATGAGGCATAGGGTACTCGCGCCATTCCACCGAATAGCCGGCCGCCGTTAGCGAGCTTTGTGATTGTTTTCAAAGCGCCAACGGTACTACAGGATCGTATACGCCGTGCATTAACATTATCGGGGTGTTGCGGTTGGCGGGATGACCGAAGTTCCCGGATTCCTGGCGCGCCAGGTAAGAGGATAGGACAAGTATGCCTTTAAGTGTCTTACCGTAATGCAGCCCGGTTTGTAGTGCGATTACGCCTCCCTGCGAGAATCCCGCGAGTACCACCGATCTGTTTTGAGAAAGCTCCTTGTCGACAAGGCCATTGATTCTTTCGGCGCTTTCCTTGATTCCCGCTAAATCCTGGTAGCGTCCCAGATCCGGATTGTCTATGTCGTACCATCCGCGCATGACCATGCCATTGTTAATGGTAATTGGGCGTCGCGGTGCATGAGGGAAAACAAATCGTACGCCGAGGGTCTTATCCAGTCCAAGTTCTTCGGCGATCGGAACAAAATCGTTACCATCGGCCCCCAGTCCATGTAGCCAGATAATACTGGTTTGGACGTTTGCAGCGGTATCGATGGTGATGGCTTCCATTAGTTCGGACATGTTCGATTTCTGACCTATCGTTAAATTGCGGCTATTGTTAAACTATCGCCCCTTGAATTCAAGCCAGACAAGCTGGTCGAGAAATAGTGGTGAGCAAACTGTTAAAAATGCTAGTGCTGATTTTGTTGTTTGCGCTGACAAGCAATGCCTGCGGACATAAAGGCGAATTGTATTTACCGGCCTCGGCAGAAAAGCAAAACACGACGAAACAGAAAAAATTACATCAGGAATAGTAGTATGGATCATTTTGAATATCGTGACGGTGAGTTGTATGCGGAATCGGTGAAAGTGGCCGATATAGCCCGTAATGTGGGGACTCCTTGCTATATTTATTCTCGCGCGACATTTGAACGACACTGGCATGCGTTTAGTGACAGCCTCAAACGACATCGCCACCTGGTGTGTTATGCCGTAAAAGCCAACTCTAATCTGGCCGTGTTGAACCTGTTGGCTCGCCTGGGCTCCGGCTTTGATATCGTGTCCGGCGGTGAATTGTTTCGCGTCATCAAAGCGGGCGGTGATCCCGGGAAAACGGTTTTTTCTGGTGTTGGTAAAACGGCTCAGGAAATGCGCTATGCCCTCGAACAGGGTATCCATTGTTTCAATCTTGAATCGATAGACGAGCTGAATCGTCTGGATGCGGTAGCGGCTGAGTTAGGTGTTAAAGCACCGGTTGCCGTTCGAGTGAATCCTGATGTCGATGCCAAGACTCATCCATATATTTCTACAGGCCTGAAAGAAAACAAATTTGGTATTGATATCAAACGCGCGGTGGACGTGTATAGACGTGCAGCGGCTAGCGAACATCTGTCGATCAAAGGCGTTGCCTGTCATATCGGTTCACAATTGACCACACTTAGCCCCTTTCTTGATGCGCTTGATCGGGTGTTGGCATTGATCGATGAATTGAAGGCACAAGGTATCACTATCCAGCACATCGATCTGGGCGGCGGCCTGGGTGTGCGCTATCGCGATGAAAAACCACCCTTACCGTCCGAATATGCCGATGCCATCGATCAGCGTCTGGGGGATAGAAAGTTATCTATACATATCGAGCCTGGACGTGCGATAGCGGCGAATGCGGGAATTCTCGTGACAAATGTGGAGTTTCTTAAGCATGGTTCGGATAAGAATTTCGCCGTTATAGACGCTGCAATGAACGATTTAATGCGTCCGTCCTTATACGGTGCCTGGCAGGAAATTATCCCCGTAGTGCAAAGCTCAGCGCATGAGAAGCAGACATATGACGTGGTTGGTCCCGTCTGCGAAACGGGCGATTTCCTGGGTAAGGATCGCTTGCTTGGCATTGCGCCTGGTGATTTGCTTGCAGTGCGTTCTGCCGGCGCATATGGGTTTAGCATGAGTTCGAATTACAACTCTCGCCCACGTGTTGCTGAGGTTATGGTTGACGGCGCAGGGTTTCATATTATCCGCCAACGCGAAACGCTGGAAGACATCGTTAAAGGCGAGGCCTTGTTGCCCGAATAGATGTTAGTTGACACGGAAGCGGGTGACGACGGACTGCAGTTTGGTAGCAAGCTCCTTGAGTGCCTCACTCGAACCTGCCGTCCTGCTTGCACCCTGTGAGGTGGTTTCGGCTATTTTGCTGATATTGACGATGCTGTTGTTGATCTCATCCGCGACGGCGGTCTGCTCTTCCGCCGCACTGGCAATTTGGGTGTTCATTTCATTAATGCTGCTAACGGCGCTGGCAATAGTCTGTAAGGATGTACCGGCCTTGGCCGCCTGTTCAACGGTTTCCCGCGCACGTTCCTGGCTTTCGTTCATAACATTTACGGCGTCTTTGGCACCGCTTTGCAGGCGCTCAATCATCTCATGAATCTCTCGAGTGGATTCCTGTGTGCGGCTGGCGAGTACCCTGACCTCGTCGGCGACGACGGCAAATCCTCGTCCCTGTTCACCAGCGCGAGCCGCTTCAATAGCGGCATTCAGTGCCAGCAGATTCGTTTGTTCAGCGATTCCGCGAATTACGTCCATAACCGAGCCGATATTTTCGCTATCGGATTCTAACTTGTTTATTACGGTAGTCGCCCGCTCGATCTCGCGCGCTAGCGCATCGATATCGGTCATAGTTTGCGAAACCACTTTTTGACCGGTACGTGTTTCCGTATCAGCATTGCGTGCGGCTTCAGCGGCGGCTTCAGCGTTACGCGCAACTTCCTGCACTGTTGCAGACATTTCGTTGATGGCTGTTGCCACCTGGTCTGTTTCTTTCTGTTGTTCCTGTACGCCACCATTGGTCTGACCGGTGACGATGGCCAATTCTTCAGCCGCACTGGACAAATGTCCCGCGTGGGTGTGTATTTGCGTGACCTGCGAACTAAGACTCTGAACCAGACTTTTCAAGGACCGGCCAAGGCGATGGGTTTCTTTCAGTCCATTGGCTTCGACTTTTATGGTTAAGTTGCCATCCTCAACCTGTTCCATGTTGGTAATCAGGTCATTCATGGGTGAGAGTAGAAACTTACGCATAGCAATGACGGTTGCCACTACCCCGATGACGATTAACACAAGCATTGTGCCTACAGACAGAAGCTGTGTTTTGAAGAAACTGCTGTTGAATTTCTCGAGGTTTTCCACAATATCCACAACGAGCAATGTCTTGCCAGCGGCGTCGGCTAATTCATACGGAACAACCAGACTATTGGCATCAAGTGTTGAGGGCCAGTTGTCGGTTTTAAATGTTTCTTCCGAATGAATGCTTTTAATGCGCACGGCCGTGTTTAAAACTTCTTCGAGTTTGCGTAGATTGAAAGCCGGGTCAACCACTACTTCCAAATAACCAGAAAGACGCAGGCCTCCAACCGGCACTAGCACAGAATGCATCGGGCCGTGGTCAGAAATCCAAAGTTCGGATAGCGCCTTGAAGCGATCACCGCCTTTACGCACTTTGGCCGTTTCATAAAGATTTGTCGGCAGTTTGCGAGGGAGTCCACTAATACCTTCGCTACTCTCTAACGTAAAACGTAATTCCTGATCGTATAAACGCAGCTTATTTAGTTTCAATAAGCCCGAAGTTACGAAGCGTTGAGCAAATTGTTCATTGAGATGATTTACGACGAATTCACTGTTTTCCGGCTCATCGAGCTGAGTGTATGCATTGCGGAATTCGGAAGACTTACCCGCTGTTGTTCCCAGGTCCTGCGCGATTAGTGCAAGCTCCTTGATAATTTCCTGGCTCGAGACCTGTGTAATGCGTGACAAAATACGGACTTCTTCGCTCTCTGCCGCATTTTTGAATAGACTGGCGGAGAAAAAGGAAAGTGTCACCGCAATGGTTCCAATTCCAATAACGGAACCTAAGGTTAACAGCCTGAGTGAAACACGATTAATCATAATAATAGTTATATTCGGTTAGCGTAGGAGGGGTTGTATCACCCCTCCTTGCTAGAGCGAGTAATTACGGATGAACGACGGGTAAGCCTTTCGCTTCCCATTCTTCCATTCCGCCGCGGAACCAGTAGACCTTTTTGTAACCAGCGGCTAGCGCAACCTTAGCAGACTTAACGCTGCGTCCGCATTTAACACCGTTACAGTAGAAAACAATAGGTGTGGTTTTGGACTTGACATGCTTGGCCAAAGAATCTTTTGTTGTCTCTGTATTAGGCAGGCTAATCGCACCTTCGATAAAACCTTTTTGAAAATCGCTTTTCTTGCGTGCGTCGAGGATGACGAGTTGAGGTGAACCTTCAACCAGTTCAATTAAATCCTCGGCAGATACGCGAGTCGTACCATCGATAAATGGAGGAACCTCTTTTTTTTCCGCGAAACTTGTTCCGGAAACGAGCAGGGTTCCGAGTAATACCAGTAAGGTGGCTCTCAACGCTTTCATAAAATATTCTCTCCAGTGGTTTGCAAACTAATCTAACTATTATTTTATGGTATATAGACTTAGGTAGTTCTCCTGCCCCCGTATATATGATTTCGTCCTTTTTCGAGTAAGACTTTAGTTGTAAAGACCGATGTTTAGTCAATATTTCCGGATGGTAACAATGGAAAAGCGCCTTCCAGTCGGGTGAGGTAGGCGGTAAAGGTTAATCCTGATTCGGCGTATTGTATTTGAACGGGCAAGTACTGGAGTGAAGGGGCGCACCAGAGGCTGGTGCTAAAAAACTCGGTGTCAGCATGGACCACCAGCGTGTCGAGTCGGCCAAGATAGGTGTCTATTGCCTCTTTCTTTTGGAGCTTGATGTGAAAGTCCTTTAACTTTTTGTTTTCTGTGATGTGATACATCATCTCCTTTTTACCTTGAGCTAGGTCTTGCATGATTTGTAGGGGGTAAACGTTTTGATCGAGACTGCCTTTTTCTAGCGGATAGGTTCGTTTGGTTACACCTATCGTTGAGTGGGCGGTATCTGTGTGCCAGTCGAATTGTTGAGCAACGACGTTTCCCTTGTTATCGGAATAGGCGTAATCCAATGGTCTCAGTAGACGATTATGGATGTCGAAATGTGTGACTCGCGTCTCAGACTTTTTGAGCAGGTAGCCGGCAAAACCGGTGGTTTTTAACGTAGACGTATATTCATGCGGTGTGGATGAATTCCAGGTCAGGATGCGTGTGGCTTCGCCAACTTTCAGGGGGCCGATTTTGACATCGTAATAGGCTGAGAAGGCTGGAGGGAGTCCAGGGGCTGGCGCTTCAGTGTGGTTGTTCTGGGCTCTGCAAGGAAAGGCTGGCAGGCCAGCCAGTATCACCAGAGTATATAACAGGCGTTTCAAGCACTTTTCCATCGAGATAGACCTTGTCCTTGCGCATGATTAAACGATTTTCGGCAAACCATTTGACAGCTTCAGGATAAATGATGTGCTCCACTTCCTGTACGCGTTTGGCCAGATTTGCCGCAGCGTCATTTTCAAATATCTTGACCCTGGCCTGAACAATTAATGGTCCACCGTCGAGTTCGAGTGTAACAAAGTGGACAGTCGCCCCATGATATTTTTCCCCAGCGGCCAGCGCACGCTGGTGTGTATTCAATCCTCGATAACTGGGTAGCAAGGAGGGGTGGATGTTGAGTAGCTTGCCTTCATAGTGCGCAACAAATTCCGGGGTCAGGATGCGCATAAAGCCGGCCAGTACCACGAGCTGGGGACGGTAACGGTCGATCGTTTCGATCAATTGCAGATCAAACGACTCTCGATCGGCAAACTGTTGGTGGTTGATAACCTGTGTTTCGATATTGGCGTTTGCGGCTCGTGTCAGACCGTAGGCATTTGGGCGGTTAGAGATGACCGCAGCGATCTTTATCGGCAAAGTACCGGATTGCTGACCATCGATTAGGGCTTGCAGATTGGAACCATTACCTGAAATCAGTACGACGACTTTTGTGTTGTACATGACAAATTAACGTGTCACGCGAACGACGGGTTCCTCGTCGTCAGAGTGTGTGATCTCGCCGATCAACCATGCTTGCTCACCGGTGGTTTCCAATTCTGCAATAGCCTGGTCCGCTTCTTCTGCGCTGACGATAACAACCATACCGATGCCGCAATTAAAGGTGCGTAACATCTCCTTAGTTTCAATATTCGCCTGTTTCTGTAACCAATCGAACACAGGAGGCATGGACCAACTGTTGCCGTCGATCATTGCGCAGGTATTTTGCGGCATCACCCGTGGAAGATTTTCCAGCAAGCCACCGCCAGTTATATGCGCCAGTGCTTTGATGGAAACTTTTTGTTTGAGCGAAAGTATGGATTTGACATAGATACGCGTAGGTGTCAGCAGCGTTTCGCCCAATGTGCTCCCTTCAAAAGGGGACGCCAGGTCTGCCTGGCTGAGTTCCAGGACTTTGCGAATTAATGAATAGCCATTGGAGTGCGGACCACTTGAGGCCAGGCCAATCAATTTGTCACCGGTTTTAACTGTGCTGCCATCAATGATCTCATCTTTCTCGACGATACCGACGCAAAATCCGGCCAGATCGTAGTCGCCAGGACTGTACATGCCAGGCATTTCCGCGGTTTCGCCCCCGGTCAGGGCGGCACCGGACTGTGTGCATCCCTCTGCGATCCCTTTGATGACATCTGCGGCCACATCGGTGTCCAGGTGGCCGGTTGCATAGTAATCCAGGAAATAAAGCGGCTCGGCACCTGTCACAATGATATCGTTAACGCACATGGCGACCAGGTCGATGCCTATAGTGTCGTGCTTACCCATTTGGTGAGCGAGCTTGAGCTTGGTACCCACGCCGTCGGTACCTGAGACCAACACCGGTTTTCGATAGCGATCGACCGGAATCTCAAATAGAGCGCCAAAACCACCAAGTCCACCAAGTACTCCAGGCCTATTGGTTGCAGCAGTAAAAGGTTTGATTCTTTCGACAAGCTTGTTACCGGCATCAATATTTACGCCAGCGTCTTGGTAACTAAGGGATTTTTCGTTCACGGTGGTTTGGGTCTCGCTGTAGAATGGTCGGAACTGATGTATCCGAAAAAGGACGAATTATCTGATAATATGGTGGCAATTCAAAGAGGAAGATATAAGTCATTGAAGATTAAACATTGTTCTAAGGTGTTTTGTGGGCAAACGACTCAGATGTTGGTGCTGTTTGCGCTGTTGTTTGCCGGGAAGGCCATGGCTGTTAACGTTGACGGTCTCTACAAGGTGGAAATTCCAGTGGAATCCCAGCGCAATGAGGAACGGGAGGCTGCCATCCAGAAGGCCATGGAGCTGATGTTGATAAGGGTGACTGGAAACAGCCAGGTAATGTTGCTGCCGGAGATCCCCAATTTGCTGGCTGAAACGCGCAAATATATCCGCCAATTCCGCTACGCCCGCGCCTCAGAAAGCGGAATTCCCGCATTCGGTGCTAACGCGAGCGATCAGGTGCTGCGCGTGGTTTTTGACGAAAAATCGGTAAAAGAGGCCTTGTGGAAGGCTGGCTTACCGGTGTGGAGTAATGCTCGCCCAGCTACTCTGGTGTGGATAGCTATACAAGATACGGATCGTCGCTATCTACTCGATGCAAATGAGGGTAGAGAAATCGTGGCGGTAATCGACACGCAGGCAAAGAATCGCGGGATCCCCTTACTTTATCCTTTACTCGACCTCGAAGATCAGGTGAATATCAAGGTATCCGATGTGTGGGGCGGATTTAGTGAAAATATCGTGCGTGCTTCGGGCCGCTATCCGGCAGAGGAAATATTTTATGGCAGAATATTTCTCGATCCGTTTGGTAACTGGCAGGCCCGTTGGACCTTGGTTCATGGTGAACAAACAAAGACCTGGGAGTCGACAGGGGTCGATATGTCTCAGGTGCTGGAAGAAGGTGTTTGGGGCTTAGCCGACAATATCGCTGCCCGTTACACCAGCTCGTCAGTGGCTGGCGCCGATCAGGGGGTTTTGCGGATGCGCGTGGGACAAGTGAAGAATATACGGGATCTGGTTAGAGCGACTCGGTATCTGGAATCGCTGGCGCAGATTTCTCGTATGCAATTGTCACGTGTCGAGGCTGATCAAGTGACTTATCAGATCGAATTGCGTAGTGATCAACAGGCGCTTTCACGAGCGATTTCTTTGGGACAGGTGCTGGCAGAGGACGGCGGCGCTATTAGTGGAGAAGGGACAAGCCTGGCTTATCGTTTGATGCAATGAGGCATATACCTAATGCTTTGACCATCATGCGGATCATATTGGTCGCGCCAATATGTTATCTGCTTTATGTTGGTGACTACGAAACGGCGCTTGCGGTGTTTTTTGTCGCGGCGGCTTCGGATGCCATTGACGGCGTAATCGCTCGCCATTTTGGCTGGCAGAGTCGCCTGGGTTCGATACTCGACCCCCTGGCCGACAAGATCATGATGGTCTGTTCCTACCTGACCCTCGGCTTGATAGGGTTGCTACCCGCGTGGATCATCGCTCTGGTGTTATTGCGTGATGCGTTAATAGTCTCAGGTGGAGTGGCCTATCATTATTCCTTTGGGCGCTTCCGTATGGAGCCCAGTAACATCAGCAAAGTGAATACCTTTTTTCAGAGCCTGTTAGCTTTTGTGGTTGTGTCTGCGGAAGTTTATTTACCAATCGAGGCGGCATATCTGGCACTTCTCGTTTATATTACGGCAGTTACCACCGTCGTCAGCGGCGCAGCATATGTGAGAATCTGGTCGTTGCGGGCCCTGCAATCAAAAAGAAAACTGAATGTACATGAATGACTCCCGTCGATGGTTTGTGTTCGCCCTCGTGGCGGCATGCGTATTCTTACTTTACTTGTTATCTCCGGTACTGACGCCTTTTATTGTGGCTGCCACGCTGGCCTATATGGGTGATCCACTAGTTGACAGGCTGGAGCGTAAGCTCTCCCGTTCGGTGTCAGTATTGATTGTGTTCGCGCTAATTATTAGCGTGATACTGTTATTGCTTTTGATACTGCTTCCCATGCTGGAAGGGCAGATCAGTGTGCTGATAAAGAAACTCCCCGTTTATCTTGATCGACTGCAACATATCTTTTTGCCCTGGTTACAACAGCAGTTAGGCCAATTCGATCCTTCCGTCAATTTTGAAAGTCTCAAGCAAGCGGTGTTGCAGGCATTTTCTGGTGTCGGTGGGGTGGTGAAAGGTGTGGCGTCTACGCTGTCGTCCTCAGGGCTGGCAGTTATTGGCTTTTTTGCCAATATCGTATTGATTCCGGTGCTAACGTTTTATCTCTTGCGTGACTGGGATATTCTGGTCGAGCGCGTGCATGAGCTAATCCCTCGTCGTTTTGAGGCGACCACAGTTAGGCTGGCACAAGAGTCTGACGAAGTATTGGGCGCTTTTGTGCGTGGTCAGGTGTCGGTGATGGCTGCGTTGGGGACAATTTATAGCATAGGGTTGTGGATAGTCGGTCTTGATCTGGCCTTGCTCATTGGTATGATGGCCGGCGCTGTCAGTTTTGTGCCCTACCTCGGATTTATTGTCGGCATCGTGATTGCGGGCGCTGCGGCTATGCTGCAGTTTCAGGACGTTATCTATCTGGTTTATATAGGTCTTGTTTTCGGCGTTGGGCAGGTTTTGGAAAGTTTTCTATTAACTCCTTTTCTGGTTGGTGACCGCATCGGTCTGCATCCGGTAGCTGTTATATTTGCGGTTATGGCGGGCGGACAATTATTCGGATTCTTTGGCATCTTGCTGGCTTTGCCGGTCGCGGCAGTTTTGATGGTGATATTGCGTCACGCCCATGAGCGGTATGTTCAAAGTCAGTTGTATGGGGGTGGTCGTTAATGCAGGGTTCTGCGCAACTAGCCTTGGCAATGCGTATTCGCGATGACGCCGCTTTCAGTAATTATTTTGCTGGTCCGAATCAAGAAATAGTCGATCACCTGCAAAAGGCTTCGCAAGGAAAGCCTTCGGACGGGACAATTTACTTGTCGGGTGCGGACGGGGTGGGAAAAACCCATTTGTTACAGGCGGCCTGCCGTCAGGCAGAAAAGCATCAGGGCGCTGCGGTCTATCTGCCCTTGGCTGAATTGCGAGAAGAAGACACTGGAGTTCTGGATGGCCTGGAAACCTTGTCACTAATCTGCATAGACGACGTGCACGAGATTGAGGGTCATACTCAATGGGAAGCCGCGTTGTTTCACTTGTACAACCGCGCGTTTGATACAGGGGCACAAATCATTTTTGCCGCGGATCGTAGCGTGGCGGCACTAGGGATACAGTTACCGGATTTACATTCGCGACTTGCCTGGGGTTTTGTCTATAAACTGTTGGCTTTGAGCGATGAGGAGAAAGTGCTGGTATTGCAGGCGCGTGCGCGATTACGCGGCTTTGCATTGCCCGAAGATGTTGGCCGATATTTGCTAAGGCGCTTTCCACGCGATATGGCTGCCTTGCAGCAAATGCTTGATGAGTTGGATCAGGTGAGTCTGGCTGCGCAACGGGGAAAGATTACCATCCCTTTCGTGCGATCCTGGTTAGAGCATCGGGAACAGTCAACACAGGTCCAACTTTTTTAGCTGAAAAGTCTATGCGCGAGTGTTGCCACACGGTTGCCAAGCGCGCGACACAATTCTTTTTCTTCCTTACTGATTCCATTTTCGTTATTTGTTCCGGCAAAGTGACTGGCGCCATACGGTGAGCCGCCACTAGTAGAGCTGTGCAGAGATTTTTCCGTATAGGGGATGCCACTGATTAGCATGCCGTGATGTAACAAGGGTAGCATCATCGAAAGCAAGGCGGTTTCGTGTCCACCGTGGATAGTAGATACTGAGGTGAATACGCCGGCAGGTTTGCCGGCAAGATTGCCAGAGAGCCAGAGACTACTGGTGTTGTCGATGAAATGTTTGAGTGGCGCGGCCATGTTGCCAAAATAGGCGGGACTGCCAAGTATCAGACCCGCGCAGTTTTTCAATTCTTCCAGGCTGACATAGGGTGGCCC
Organism: Gammaproteobacteria bacterium; assembly: GCA_029881255.1. Lineage (NCBI taxonomy): Bacteria > Pseudomonadati > Pseudomonadota > Gammaproteobacteria > Gammaproteobacteria bacterium. The sequence goes on from JAOUMY010000001.1 coordinate 1,003,953, forward strand.
TTTATCTGGAATACTGTCAGCTACTGACTCGCATACCGCAGAAACTTCAGGAACGGTTCTTACAATAGCCGTACAGCGCTGGGTTTCTTCGACGCCTCTTGCCACAAGATTGGCCATTTCGGCAGTTTTACCCCCGCGACTATAGTACAGAACCAGGATGTTCATTTGAAAAGAGCCCCTATCAATTGCGCTTGCAAAGTCCTACAAGCTTGCTTACTTTATCAGAGCTAACCCTGAATTTGGAAACCTGAATGTTTGAAAAAGCTCTTTGGCGAAGCCGTTTTGTGGTGCTGGCTGCAGTAGTGGCTAGTCTTTTAACCAGTTTTGCTATGTTTTATATCGCAACGGTTGATGCATTTTATATGATGGCTCATCTTCTCGAGTACGCATCGCCCGATTTGACACTGGAACAACGAAACCATCTACGTAGCTCCACGGTGACACATGTGGTCGAAATCGTTGATGGTTACTTGCTGGCGACTGTGTTGTTGATCTTTGCGCTAGGCTTGTACGAGTTGTTTATCAGCAAGATTGATAGTGCGGAAGAGGAAGATGAAAAGGTTTCTGGAAATGTGTTGGTTATTGAAAGTCTGGATGATCTGAAAAATCGCCTGGCGAAAGTGATTTTGATGATACTGGTAGTGAAGTTTTTCGAGCACGCAATCGGAATGAACTATGACAGTCCCATCAGTCTGCTGTATCTCGCCGGAGGAATTGCGTTGATCGGGCTGGCTTTGTACCTAACCCACGCCAGTGAGCCACATAAGGCCGAAGGATGAGCGAAACGGCTTCGCACCCGTTTGTCGCGGCTTTCCGCGGGAGTTTCATTGGCATTTTGCGTTGGCCTCAGTTGGCTGCCTTGTGGGAAACGGTTGCGCAAGATGCAGCGGCTGACTGGTATATCTATGCTGTTGGTGAAGCGCCTCCTGACGAACCGGCATCGAGTGAACAGGTACTCACATTTATACGGCACATGGATACACTGCTACGTACCGAACATGACTACGATTACTGCGGTATAGTCTATGTCGACAGTCGCGAACACCCAGGCTATATCAAGATTTTTGATCCCAATAACCTGGGCGTGTCATGTGGATACAGTGATAATCCACCGCTTCCAGGCTGGATTATGTCGAAGTTGAAACCGACCAATCTTGTTGAGGCATTGCCACAACCAGGCAATCGAAAGCGATGGTGGCAAAAATTGTTTTCGACCAACTAGGTCTCGCGTTTATTTGCCAGTGAAATTTGCCGCTACATATTTACCTTCGGTCGTAAGAAAAATATATAACGTGCTTTTGGCGGGATCTTTTTCCTGGGCATTGTTGAAGGTAACTAACCACTCGGTGTTTGCGCCAACGGTTTTCTTTTCTGCGTTTCCTGGTTTCGCATCTTTCCATGAGGAATCAATTTTATTTCTGTTTACCAGGGTGTTGAGTACGGAAAGCGCTGCTTTTTGCGCACCAGCGGCATCTACGTCATGAGAATGTGTGTGATCTGCATGGCCGGGACCGGCAAATACGGGTTGGATAAGAAACAGGCTGAATATCAATAACAGGATGATTTGTCCGGATTTCATGTGAATTTACTCCCTCTCTACGTTGTTGTCGATTATAAATTTCTTATTTGAACTGATAGCGCACACCCAAGCCAATACTAAGATCTGGCGATGTCGATGGAAAGATACGCATTACGGGTGCAATTTCCAAAAACGCATCGAATGGTTCGTTTTGCACCAGATAATTAATTCCGATGGGAATACGTACGCCCAGATGTTGGTCTCTTCCCGTGACAGCGCGAACGCCCAATCCATAGTAGAACAGCGCCTTGCCAACTTCTACCGGTATTAGATCCGGTTTGTGCACGACATAATCGGCTTTTAGTTGTATATCGACATTGTTCCTGCCGATATTCCAGCCAGCGCCAATGTCGTACGCGTGGTTTTGCCCCGATCGCGCACCCTTGCCAGTCCAGTATTTAAAACTGATACCAGTCAGGTCGCCAACGACAATGCCGAGACTTTTGTTGAAAGACGCAGCAAATGCGTTGGAACTAGCGGCAAGCAATAAAACAGCGCAGGCCACAATATGGTGTGTTTTCAATAGTCGCTTCCTATGCCTGGAGTGTCGTTTGGAGATATCGACAAAACAGTTACAGTCTCTTCGGAAAAACGAAACTTTACCTCAAAGTTGAGTATTTTCATACCATAGGCTTTTTCTTCCTGTGTATGTTGATGGTATGCGGGACGAGGATCTAGGGCGAGGGTTTCAACTATCAGGTTTTTTAACGTCGGATTCTCGGCAAGAGCCTGATGGCTATCTGTGGAAAACACAATATTGAGTTTGTTGTTTGGCGGGTGCTGCGCATAGGCGCTCTTCGCATCTGGCAAGCTGTCTGCGTAGCGAATATAGGGCTTAATATCGATTACGGGCGTACCGTCGACAAGATCATGTCCGGATACCAAGAGATTCACGCCCTGGTCAAATTCGATATCTATCAACTTTACTGCTGACATGCCGATGGGATTTGGTCGAAAACTTGAACGTGTGGCAAACACGCCAACAGATTCATTGCCCCCTAGTCGTGGAGGGCGAACACGGGGTTTCCAGTTTGCGTCCAGGTGTTTGTGAAATACAAATACAATCCAGATATGAGAGAAATCCTTCAGTCCCAACACTGCTTCGGGATTGTTAAATGGCGGTAACAGTTCCACACGTGCATGTGCTGAAGGGGTTAGCCCGGGTTGTCGTGGAACCCCGAATTTTTCCTTAAAGCACGAATGCACTATTCCTATCGTTTCAAAAGGAAAAGTTTGCTTCACGTGCACTTCTTACTTAAGCGTCTTGTGAATGCTGGCAAAGGTTCTAATCCAAGGTTGTTTTAAGGATAAAGATTTGGAAAGAGAATCAGCTGCCTGTTTAGCTTCACTCTGTGAAGAAAAATCGCCATGTACCACCGAATATAAGGTTCTATTTCCCTTTTGGATTTTGAATATCGCACTGTGTTGTTGAAGTCGGTTTTCCGCAATAAAATTTAAAGCAGCTTTTTCATTGCTGACCGCCAGTAGCTGCAGTGTATAGTGTTGCGGATTGCGTGATCGCAGCCATGTTGTTTCACCGCTTGTAGTGTTATCGTCTGCTTGCGAATTGGTTTGCGGAGATAAACGATTTGTTTGTGTTTGTGTTTGTGTTTGTGTTTGTGTTTGTGTTTGTGTTTGTGTTGTGGATGGTTCCGGTAATTCCGCAGTTTCAGGAATAATCGCTGGCGGAGGTGACTTAGGTAATTCCGGTGGAGGTTCTGGGATATCGAGCGCTTGAACCTCTTGGGTCTCGATTTTTGCATTCTGTTTGGTTTGGAGCAAAACAAGCGACACGACTATGGAAACCGAAAGTGCTAAAGCGACAAGCTTTAATTTTTGCTGGCTTCTTTTTTTGTCTGATCGTGTTTGCTGGGGGCTGGTTTTTTCATGCTCTTTGCCGCTGCTAAGTATGCTGAATGCCAATGCATTGATATGTCCCGGCTGGCCATGAGATTGTTGGTGAATTCTCGCCAATACGGGTTCACTGAACACGCTATGTTGGTTTGAGCCGGCGGAGGATAAACGATGTTGGATATATATAGCCGTTTGTTCTTCGCTAAAGACCGGAACTTCCAGTTGTAATAATTCTTGGGGTGGTGTGCACTGTTGTATAAGACGACTCAATGTATCGGGAATAAATTTGCCCAATAGTAAAATGCGCAGTACCGGTCGTCCGCCTATCGCAATCGTACTAATGGAGACGAGTAGTCGAAGTATGGTGTGATCTAGTTGTTCGGCATCATCAATAATGAGCACGGGCATCATGTTCTGTTCGCGAGCCTCAGTCAATTGATCAGCGAGCTTGCCGAGGATTTTCTCGGGTTCACTTTCATCTATCCGAAATTTTCTCGACATGATCGCGAGTAGCGAGTTGACCGAATTCGCCTCTTTGGCATCGGTCAGGCAGGTATACCACTCGTCTTGTTTTTCACTGATTAATTGATGCGCCAGTGTTGTTTTGCCTGATTCGCGCTCATTGTGCAGATAAATAATCTCACTTCCGAACTCGAGCAAATGTACGACTTTTTGCCGAAGCTCTGACCGTTCAATGTCTTCAAAAAAATTCCGCTCATTGACTTCATCCGCGAAGGGATTGCTAGTCATAATTGCTGTGATGTCTGCGGTGACGGCCATGTTTATTTCCTCCCAGGCTAGCCGGGAAATCGCTCCCCTTGTACAAAAACAACGCGATAACCCCGTTTGATCTGGCTGTCGCGACTTTCCAGAGCGGCCTTTTCGGCTTCATCTTTGCTGGTGTAGTGTTCCCTTTTCACGCGCCCAGGCGAACCCTGATGTCCCCATTCCTTGACAACCAGCCATCCCTCTAACAAATCCTGTTCGAGATGAATTTGATAAAAGCGTGGCAACTGGTTTTCTACAGTTGCAGATTGCATATAGATACGCATGAACTAGGGCCTAAGTCAGTTGTATCGGCTCAAAAAGCCGTTTGTGCTCCATGATTGCGAAACGGTCTGTCATACCCGCGATATAGTCAGCAACGCAACGCGCACGTCCGCTATCGCCTTGCTCTCTCTCCAACTCTCTTGCTTTCAATGAATGTTTGTCCGGGAGCAGTCGTATATCGTCTATAAACGCCTCGAACAGATTGCGTATTACCAGGCGTGCCTTGTTCGTCATACGATAAACACGATAGTGAGTGTACAGTTCTCGTCGCAGAAATTGTTTCAACTCCAGGTTGAGTTCGCGCATCTCATCGCTAAAACCGATCAGTGGCTGGTCCTGGCCACGTACATCGTCGATATTGTGTGGAGCTATTCTTTGGAGAACATCGCGGGTATTGGCAAGTAAATCCGACACCAGGCAATTTATCATGCGTCGTACGATCTCGTGTATGGCTCGTCGCCCCCCCAATTCTGGATAGAGTCGTTTGACCTCATCGTATTGCTGACGAAACAGACGAACAGATTGCAGTTGTTCGATGCTGATAAACTCTGCGCGCAGACCGTCATCGACGTCATGATTGTTATAGGCGATCTCGTCTGCGACGTTGGCAAGTTGTGCTTCTAAGGAGGGTTGTTTTTTTTCGAGAAATCGTTGACCCAACTCGCCGAGCAAATGCGCATTGGTCAGAGAGCAGTGCTTGAGGATGCCCTCGCGGGTCTCAAAGGTCAGGTTGAGTCCTTCGAATTCAGCGTATTTTTCTTCGAGACTATCCACCACCCGCAGAGATTGCAGGTTATGTTCAAACCCGCCGTAGTTTTCCATGCACTCATTGAGTTCGTCCTGTCCTGCGTGACCAAATGGCGTGTGGCCGAGGTCATGGGCAAGAGAGATAGCTTCGGTTAAATCTTCATTGAGGTTGAGTGTGCGGGCCATCGCCCTGCCAATTTGCGCGACTTCTATGGAGTGAGTGAGTCGTGTGCGAAACAGATCGCCTTCATGATTGACGAAAACCTGGGTTTTGTATTCGAGTCGACGAAAGGCGGTGCTATGAACGATGCGATCGCGATCACGCTGATATTCACTGCGATAACCCGGAGGAGGCTCTGGAAAGCGACGGCCTCGAGAGTTGGAATCCTGTGCTGCGTAGGGCGCAAGTGTCAGCATGAAGCTCCCGTCAATTACTGGTAATGGCGTGATGTTCGTCCAGCGCCTTTCGTAGTAAGGCTGGATCGTAGTCAGCAGTTACCACGGCATTTCCAATTGCCTTGAGCAAAACCAAACGAATGGTGCCGTGAAGTGCCTTCTTGTCTCTAGCCATGAGTTCGAGAAAGTGATCCGTCGTCAATTTGGCAGGTGCGCGAGTCGGTAGACAGGCACGGTCGATGATATTGTCGATGCGATGAACATCGTCCTGGTTTAACCAGCCCATGCGCGCCGATAAGTCGGCCGCGAGCAACATGCCTGTCGCCACCGCTTCCCCATGTAACCAGGAGCCGTAACCCATGCCGGTTTCAATAGCGTGACCGAAGGTGTGGCCTAAATTCAGTAATGCTCTTTGTCCAGCTTCTCTCTCGTCACTGGCGACGACATCGGCCTTGTTACGGCAGGAGCGTTCGATGGCATAGATAAGTTTGTCCGGCGCCCTTTCCATTAGCGCAGGAATATTTTCTTCCAACCACTCGAAGAATTCCCTGTCGCCGATCAGTCCATATTTGATGACTTCAGCCAGGCCAGCACTCAATTCTCTGTCTTCCAGCGAATTTAATGTGTTGGTGTCGATGATAACGGCATTGGGTTGATGGAATGCGCCTATCATATTTTTTCCCAGGGGATGGTTCACGCCGGTTTTGCCACCAACAGAGGAATCCACCTGGGCAAGCAAGGTAGTGGGTATCTGTATGAAATCCACGCCTCGCTGATAGCAAGCAGCGGCAAAGCCTGTCATATCGCCAACAACACCGCCGCCAAGCGCTACCAGCGTGCAGCTGCGATCAAAGGGTACGCCCAGGAGTGCATCGAAGATTAAATCTAGTGTTTTGATATCTTTGTATTTTTCGCCATCTGGCAATATAACGGTGGAGGTCTGATAATCTCTCAGCATAGCTAATGTTGCTTCAAGATAGAGTGGCGCGACGGTTTCATTGCTGACAACTAAAACCTGCTTGCCGCGGATATGTGGCTTAATCCACTGAGGATCCCCCAGGAGCTGTTGACCGATATAAATAGGGTAGCTGCGGTCGCCAAGATTGACTGTAAGAGTTTTCATAATGGTTTCCTGGTAAAAATTCCTAGAAGAATATGCTTTATAGGCATTGCTCGCAAGTGATGGGATTGGCAATGCCTCAGGCGGAAAGCCTGGATTTCAATAGTTTGCAGATTCTGTCAACGACAGATTTGACGCTGTTGTCTCCAGTTTTAACGACCAGATCGGCAATAGCTTCGTAAAGCGGTTCGCGTTGATGCAGAATTTCGGTCAGTTTGCGTTTGGGATCGTCGGTTTGCAGTAGCGGTCTGCTTTTGTCTTTGCTGGTACGCTCAAATAGTTGCTCTACGTCAGATTTGAGATAGATCACCAGACCACCCCGGGATAAAGCCTCGCGATTTTCCTGTCGTAATACGGCACCGCCACCTGTCGCCAATACGATATTTTGCATTTGCACCAATTCGCTGATAACCGACGCTTCGCGTTTGCGAAAACCCTCTTCGCCCTCAAGTTCGAAAATCAGGGGAATGGTGGCCCCCGTGCGTTTTTCGATTTCCCTGTCACTGTCGATGAATTCACGATCCAGTTGTTTAGCGAGCTGAATGCCAATAGTGGTTTTGCCAGCACCCATAGGGCCGACCAGGATGATGTTTTTTTTCGGGGAGGATGATGCCGAGGGCATAACGTATCCTGTGTCAAACTGCGTTGACACAGGATATCACGTTAACTATTGAAGCTTGAACTGTTCCTTGAGGATTTTCGGCGTGACGAAAATCAATAGCTCTCGTTTATTATTTATTTCACTCTTGGAGCGAAATAACCAGCCTAGCATTGGTATGTCGCCGAGAAATGGCACCTTAGACATAGTGACTGTTTTGTTTTGTTCATAGATGCCACCAAGAACGACTGTTTCCCCGTTGTCGACGAGTACTTGAGTAATAACTTCGTTGGTATCGATGGCCGGAGCGCCGCCTTCGCCTTTGACTTCACTGCTGACGCTGTCCTTGCTAACGCGCACATCAAGTATGATGCGATCATCAGGCGTGATCTGCGGCGTGACCTCCAGGCTCATTACTGCTTTACGGAAACTGGTTGTGGTGGCGCCGCTCGAGCTTGATTCGCGATAGGGGATCTCCGTACCTTGCTCGATAACCGCCTTGCGTTGATTTGAGGTGATGACCCGAGGACTGGATACCAGTTCTCCACGACCTTCGGCCTGTAATGCTGATAATTCGAGGTCGAGTAATTTGGTGCCACTGAGCAGGCCTAACGCGAAAGACGCGGGCGTTCCTTTGGAAACGACTGCGGGTAAATTGACATTAAAATGCGAATCGTTCGCCAGATTGTTTCCGGGTGAAGGTATAAAGTCACTGGCGCCCGTACCTGGGTTCAGGCCGAGGCTTTCCGTACTACCACCGAGCATGACTCTGTCACCGCCGTTGCCTAGTCCTTGATTGACGCGAGTCCCGAAACGAGTACCCAGGTCTCTGGCAAATTTGTCGTCGGCAATGACTATGCGTGATTCAATCAAGACCTGACGAATAGGGATATCAAGACTGCTGACTAACTTGCGTATCTCATCGATATGTTCGACCGTGTCGCGAACCAGAAGCGTGTTGGTGCGTTCATCGACGGTGATATTACCGCGATCGGAGAGAAGTGTATTCTTGTCGGATTTAATGATGTCGGCTAGCTCACTACCCTTGGCGTAGTTAATCTGTATCAGCTCTGAGCGCAATGGAGCCAATTCCGTGATTTGTTTTTGAGCTTCGAGTTCCAGTCGCTCACGCTCAGATATTTCCTCGCCTGGCGCAACGAGAATGACATTACCGTTTTGGCGCATTGCGAGCGCTTTAGTTTTTAGGATAATGTCAAGCGCCTGGTCCCATGGAGTGTTCTTCAGGCGGAGCGTAATATTGCCCTGAACGCTGTCACTGACGACGATATTAAGGCCGGAGAAGTCAGCCAAAAGTTGCAATACCGCGCGTACCTCAATGTCCTGGAAGTTCAATGAAAGCTTTTCGCCTTTGTATTCGGTTTGTCGACGTTCTCCCGTTTGAGTTACCTCGACAGGTTTTATGTCTATGGTTAGTGTGTTGTCCGATTGGTAGGCCAGGTGTTCAAATTCGCCAGTCGGCGCAACAACCATACGCACATTGCCTTCTTCGCTAAAGGTGTCTATGGTCTGTACAGGAGTTGCAAAGTCTACAACATCGAGTCGTTGATGTAGTTCTTCGGGAAGACGTGTATTCATAAAGTGAACAACGATTTTTCCACCTTCCTGGCGCACATCGATAACGATATTCGGGTCGCTAAACGTTACAAAAATTCGCCCTTCGCCTTTTTCTCCGCGACGGAAATCTACCTGTTGTATGCTCGGCATACCGGGGTTGCCGATGCTAGACAAGGTGCTCTGTGAAATGCGGTTCGAGTTGCTGGTAGCGGTTGTTTGCCGTGTTTCTGTTTTTGTATCGGACTCCTGTACTGTTGACTCCGCTTCGCCGCCCAGCGTCAGCACTATCTGGTGTCCTTGCTGTTTGACGGTGTAGGCAGTTTGTTTTACAAGATTGATAACCACTCTTGTACGCGCACCCGCTTCGATTGCGGATACTGATTTGACCGGCCCGCTGGCTATTCGGCGAGAACGCCACGGTAATGCGCTTTTCGTATTTGCCAGGTCAAGTGCAATACGAGGGGGTTCATCGACATTAAAGCTATTGGGTTGTTCGACAGGGCCAGAGAAGACCAGGTTTACCTGCATCTTGTCGCCAGGTAGTGAAGTAAAGCTCATGTCCTGCAAGGTGACTGGATTTGCTGCTAGAGCCGCACCCGGTGCTAAAAACAGAAGAGACAGCAGGGATCGCCGAACGCGTCCGGACATCCATTTCCTGCTCTGTTGTTTGATCAGTTTAGTTAGCGCACACATGTTGTTTACCCACGTCTTATTCACTTAATGTCAATGTGTTTGGTCGTTCAACCCAGCCGCCTGAGCCATCGGAAACGATTTCCTGCAATTTTATTTCCGTATCCCTGATTCGCGTGATGCGTCCGTGATTGTGGCCCATATAATTACCCTTTCTCACGCGATAAATCGTATTATCCGGGGCCTTAATGATTCCCCATATCAATCCCTGGTTATGCATAACGCCGACCATGGTCAGGGATTCGAGGGCGTATTTTTCCAGCTCCTCTCTTGCACGCTTGGCATCCGGACTCACACCGTTACGACTAGTGATGGAAATGGTTTTCACCAGCGAAACGGAAGGCTTAAAGGGGTCACGCAACTGCGCCCCGTGATATTTGTACGACTCGTAGGGCATGAAAGCTGGCAGTGGTTCGATAGTGCCCTGGTATTTGGATTTGGTACTTTCAACATAACCTTGCAGATCGCTAAGATCTTCGTCGGCACAACTACTCAGTGTCAGCACTAATGCCAGCACAGCGATAGCCAGGGCTCTCGTTATACGTTGCTTGTCTGAGTTTAATTCGTTCACGTCTATTTACCATTCATTTTAAATTGTTCAACTTCTTTCTCGTCGAGGTATCGATAGGTTTTGGCTGTTGCTTCCATCAACAGTTGGTCTTTTGAACCTTTTTGTTCCATCGTCGAAATTTTGAAGTCGTGTATTGTTACGATGCGTGGTAGTGCTGCGAGTCCTGCCATGAACTTCCCAAACTCGTGATAGCGTCCTCTGACTTTTATCTCGATTGGGAGTTCGACATAGAATTCAGCAGGAATCTCGGGCATAGGTTTAAATAGCTCGAACTCCAGTCCTGAAGATATCCCCGTTTGTGTGATGTCGGTGAGCAACTCAGCCACCTCTGTTTTGCTCGGTAACTGTTTGAGTAATGAACCGAAGGAGCGCTGTATATCTGCCATTTGTGCCTGGTAGGCCACTAGATTAGCTGCTTTGGCTGCCTTGATATCAATCAGTTGCTTTAAGTCTCTTTCTTTTAATTTTGATGCCTCGAGAGCATCCAACTGCGGTTGGGTGTCAATAAGATAACCAAGAATTGAAATCGCTACGCATGCCACAATCACAGCAAGTACCTTGGCGCTGCTAGGCCAGGCGCCAATATTGTTAAAATCCAGATCGCTGAGACTAAAGCGCTTCATTTTCATAAATTATTCGCTACTCCAGGGCGGGTACGCTTAACCTGCATGGAAAACCAGCTTGAATTAGGGTGTTCCCGCGTATCCGAATTGATAACGATGAGTTGTGGTTCTGTTAACCAGTCTGATCGATCCATATTGCGCAGTAGCGACGAAATTCGCGAATTCGATTCGGCAATACCCTCAATGCTGAGAGTGTTGTTATTTTGTGTAACCTTTAGCAGTTGAACGCCGTCAGGTAGAGTCGTGATGAGCTCTTCAAATAGGTGGACAACTTCCGGACGACTGTATTGCAGTTTCTGTATGACAGTCATACGATTTAACAAGCGTGTCTTTTCTACTTCAAGGCTTTTGATATTGGAAATCTCACCATCCAGTTGCGCGATTGCCTGGGTCAGCACGCTATTACGCGATTCTTGCAAGCCGGTGAGTGAGGAGATAACGATGTGAAATACCACGCCTACCACGAGCGCAAGTCCGCAAAAAAAGCCAAGTAACACGTAAAACTGTTGTTCACGCTCCTTGCGTAACTTTTCTCTCCACGGTAAAAGATTGATGCCGGCCATTAATCGAAACTCCTCAAGGCCAGACCACAGGCAATCATAAAAGCAGGTGCATCTTCTGACAGTGCCTGAGTGTCAATCTTTGGTGAAACCGTCATTGCAATAAACGGGTTAGCAATACTCGTATTTACGCCGACCTTCTCTTGTACGATTTCGTCTATCCCCGGAATCGATGCGCATCCACCTGCAAGTACAAGGTGATCGATGGAATTGTAGCGACTGGATGAAAAGAAAAACTGTATAGAGCGGCTAACCTGTTGCGCAATAGCTTCTTTAAAAGGTTCAAGTACGTCCAAACTATAATCATCCGGTAGCCCACCCTGACGTTTTGCCATACCGGCTTCTTCGTAAGTCAGGCCATAGCGGCGTTGAATCTCTTCGGTCAGTTGCTTTCCACCAAAAACTTGCTCACGCGTATAGATGATGTTGTGATCGAAGATGACGTTTAATGTGGTCATGGTCGCCCCAACATCAGCAACCGCGATGATTTTACCGAAACCTGCTTCTGGTAACTGAGAAGAGATCAGAACCAGGGCGCTTTCGAGAGCATATGCCTCTACATCGACGATCTCAGCAGTAAGTCCACCGAGATCAACGGTTGCAACGCGAGCATCGACAGTTTCCGAGCGACACGCGGCCAATAGCACATCGTTCATGTCGGGGTTGTTTTCCGATGGGCCAATGATATCGAAGTCTAATGCGACCTCTTCAAGTGGATAAGGTATATGTTGTTCGGCTTCGAGCTGAATCTGACCTTCTAGCTCTTCATCGTCTAACGATGCAGGCATGGCGATACGCTTGGTGATAACGGCAGAGCCGGCGACAGCGACAGCCGCTTGAGTAAGTTTGGTGCCGGATCGTTGAACCGCGCGGCGTATAGTTTCCCCGACAGATTCCACGTCAACAATAGTCTTTTCCACCACGGAATTGGGTGGCAATGGTTCGACGGCGTAGGCCTCGACCCGGAAGCGGTTGTCATGTTCACTCAGTTCCAGGAGTTTTACCGCAGACGAACTAATGTCCAGCCCCAGATAAACCTGGTGTTTGCGTGAAAATGGTAGCAATCTAGCGAGTTTCAATCCGTTGTATTCCTGTACAAATAAAACAGAACCTCATTGGCGTAACACAGTCATACGCCAATACCCCGGTGTCGCGGATAAAAACCCTCCGTTTTACGGAGTTGTGATAGAGTTCTGGTTAACACTATCAACATATTGTTATTATTAGGTTTAATTATCCTGACTGACCAGGTGTTTACCCGCTACCCACACATGTTATAGCGCCCAATTTTATGGGCTAAAGTGTATGTCGGCGAGAAAACTTATTTATTTAATCTATTTAATAAATTAGCGACTCGTGGGAACGGCCCGATTTTTGAATTCTACGCAAACTACATGAAATCAACTCACAAGAAATTTGCCAGATACACCCTGTACTCAGGGCTCGGAATGATGCTCGCCGGGCTGCTTATCACTCTGGGGTTGTATTTATATATCGCCCCAAATCTGCCCTCTATAGAGAGCCTGAAGGACGTAAAGTTTCAGGTTCCCTTGCGCATCTTTACCGCCGATGGGGAATTAATCGGAGAATTTGGTGAAAAGCGCCGCAGCCCGTTGCTTTACGAAGAGATGCCGGAACAACTTATCCAGGCAGTGCTCAGTGCAGAGGATGACCGCTTTTTTGAGCACCCCGGAATAGATGCTCTTGGTTTGTTACGCGCGGTTGGAAAGCTTATCACCACCGGTAAGAAGGTTCAGGGTGGTGGCACCATTACTATGCAGGTGGCAAGAAACTTTTTCTTAAGTCGAGAAAAGACCTTTCTTCGCAAGTTTACGGAAATCTTACTGGCATTCAAAATAGAACACGAGCTGGATAAGAAGAAAATTCTGGAGCTCTATCTGAACAAGATCTATTTCGGTAAACGTGCCTACGGCGTTGGCGCGGCCGCGTTGACCTACTATGGAAAAGATATTCGTGAGCTGTCGTTAGCCGAATACGCCATGATTGCCGGTTTGCCCAAGGCGCCTTCCCGTTACAACCCCATTGTAAATCCTAAGCGCGCGCTGTTACGTCGCAACTATGTGTTACGGCGTATGAATGAGCTTGGGTATATCGATGAAGAGGCGTACAAGGAAGCGGTACTTAGCGAAGTGACTGCGGAAGACCACGGGCATTCCATTGATTTGGAAGCGCCATATATCGCGGAGATGGTGCGTCAGGAACTGGTCGATCGATATGGTAACGATGTGTATACCGAGGGATACCAGGTTTACACCACTGTTGAGTCCCGTTTACAGAAGAAAGCGAATCATGCGTTACGTACAGCTTTGCTGGATTATGAGACGCGTCACGGATATCGTGGCCCAGTTCATTCCTATGGCGAGATGGAAAGAACGGATCCAGTGGAATGGTCGCAGGCATTTGACGAGGTAGCGCCCGATCCCGTGATGAAGCGAGGGTTTGTCTTCGAGGTAAATGAAAAAGATGCCTTGGTCTATCTCGAAGATGACCGAGTTGTGAATTTATGTTGGGACGGAATTAAGTGGGCGGCTCCCTACCAGGACGGAAACTGGACTGGGCCCGAGCCAACGAAAGCTAGCGACGTGGTGCGCGTGGGTCATGTGGTGTATCTGAGGCCAATCGGAAACCAATGGGAAGTTGGTCAAGTGCCCAAAGTTCAGGGAGCGATTGTTTCCCTGCGTTCTAGAGACGGCGCGATCCAGGCTGTCATGGGCGGCTATGACTTTAATGCCAGTAAATTTAATCGCGTTATCCAGGCCAAGCGTCAACCTGGCTCAAATTTTAAACCTTTTGTTTATTCTGCGGCATTGGAAAAAGGCTATACCGCTGCAACGCTCATTAACGATGCACCGGTAGTGTTTGATGATCCGGGTCTCGAAGATACCTGGCGTCCGGAAAACTACAGTGGGAAGTTCTTTGGTCCAACGCGTTTTCGCGAAGCCTTGGTTAAGTCGCGTAATCTGGTTTCGATACGGATATTGCGTTCCATCGGAATCAGCTACGCGCTCGATTATGTAAAGAAGTTTGGATTCGACCCGGCGGAATTGCCGAGAGACTTGTCGCTTGCTCTTGGTAGCGCCACTGTTACCCCTTTGTCGATTGCGCGTGGTTATGCAACGTTTTCCAATGGTGGATTTCGAGTAGACCCTTACATCATTCAGCGAATTGTGGGTAACAATGGGGAGCTGTTGTTTAAGGCCAATCCGGCGGTCGTATGTGGAACATGCAGCGAGTCACGACAGGTAGAGGAGCTGGTTCCCGATATTTCCGCAGAGGAAAACGAGGAACAGGTTTTACTGGATACAGGCTTTCTCGCGCTGGATAGTTCTTTGTTGGAAGGAATCAAATTGGGCGAGGAATCGGTGGTGAATCTCGCGCCCAGGGTTTTAAGCTCTCAGAATGTCTACATCATGACTTCAGTCATGCGTGACATCATCAATCGCGGTACCGGACGACGCGCAAAAGTCTTGGGTCGCAACGATCTTGCGGGCAAAACAGGTACGACGAATGATCAGCAAGATGCCTGGTTTTCCGGTTTTAATGGCGAAGTTGTGACCACTGCGTGGGTAGGCTTTGACGACCCCCATCCGCTGGGTGACTCCGAGTCTGGTGCGCGTGCAGCGTTGCCAATGTGGATTAGCTTTATGCGAGAAGCGCTTCGCGCAAAACCTGAAACGCGGTTTGTTCAGCCGCCGGGTATTGTGACGGTCAAGATTGACCCGAATACTGGCATGCTTGCCGGCCCTGCTACACAAGATGCGATTTTTGAGTATTTTCCGGAAGACAAGGTACCCACTAGTACCTCAGAGGTCACGATGGAAAACTCGGGAGGGGAATCCGAAGGTGGTGGTGGAAGCATATCAGAGCAACTTTTTTAATTATTTTTTCGTTGCTTTGGTTTGAAATGCCTGAGGAAGTTCTCGCTTGGATAGTGGCTATGTATAGGTTGTGAAAGGGGCAGTTATGTCACGTCAAAGTAGCCCTTGGGGTAAACACACCCGGCAAAGAATCGCAGTGGAAGCGGCGCGTATAATGTCGCAGGACAGTATTAGTGACTTCGAGACCGCCAGACGAAAAGCGGCAGATCGGCTTGGTATTAAACAGCGCCGCGATCTCCCTAATAATCAAGAAATAGAACAGGAGTTGCTGGCCTATCGTGCGATGTTTTCATCCAATGAGCCAAGCTCTGATCTACAAAAATTACGAAAAACGGCGCTTGAAGGCATGTCGTTTCTAGCTCCTTTCAATCCACGCCTGGTTGGTTCTGTTTTGGATGGAACAGCGGCGGCATATGACGCAGTGCAGCTGCATGTGTTTGCTGAAAATCCCGATGATATTGTGCATTTCTTGATGGAAAAAAATATCGACTTCGATCAGCGAAGCGGCAAAGTTCGCTATCGTTCCGGAAAAATCCGCGAGGTTCCTTGTTTGAGATTTGAAGCGGGCGAAACAACGGTAGAACTCTATGTTTTTGCTCTGGTTGATATCAGACATCCACCGTTAAGTAATACCGATGGACAAACGATGAAACGTGCCGATGCCAACAAGGTAAAAACCTTGCTGGCGGGATGAAGCATTAATCAACGGTCGGATAGCTGGCGGGATAGGCTTTGCGTGCAATGCCTGATTCGACCGCTGCCTTTGCAACGGCTGACGACACGTATTGTGACAAGCGTGGATCAAATGGCTTCGGAATGAAATAGTCTTTACCGTAGGACAGGCTGTCGATGTTGTAGGCGACAAGAATTTCCTTAGGTACAGGCTCCTTAGTGAGTTTGCTCAGGGCGTGTACTGCCGCGATCATCATTTCCTGGTTTACGCCCGTAGCCTGTACATCTAGCGCGCCTCTGAATATGTACGGAAATCCGAGAACATTGTTGACCTGATTGGGGTAGTCGCTTCGTCCCGTAGCCATGATTAAGTCGTCTCTAACCGTGTGAGCAACTTCAGGGCGAATTTCAGGATCGGGATTGGATAGGGCGAATACAACCGGGTTTGGGGCCATTGAAGCCAGCATTTCTTCGCTAACTAGATTCGGTCCTGATACGCCGATGAACACATCGGCTCCTGTCATCGCGTCTGTAAGAGTACGCTCATCGGTTTTTACCGCGAACTGTTTCTTGAATTCATTAAGATCACTACGTCCGTCGTGTATGACGCCCTGGCGATCTATGAGTCGAATGTTTTCTTTATTTGCGCCGAGAGCAATGAGCAGGTTCATAGATGCGAAACCGGCGGCACCCGCACCAAGACAAATAATTTTCGCTTCGCTTAATTTCTTCTTGGCGATTTCAAGAGCATTGATTAGACCAGCGGAAATAATGATGGCCGTTCCGTGCTGATCATCGTGAAATACAGGAATATTTACACGCGACTGGATTTCCTGTTCGATTCGAAAACAGTGAGGCGCTGCTATATCCTCCAGGTTGATGCCGCCAAAAGTAGTCGCGATGCGCACAACGGTATCGATAAATTCGTCTGGGTCTTGTGTATCGACTTCGATATCGAACACATCAATTCCGGCAAAGCGCTTAAATAGCACCGCCTTTCCTTCCATAACAGGCTTGCTTGCAAGAGCGCCAACGTTGCCGAGTCCTAACACGGCTGTACCGTTTGAGATCACCGCAACGAGATTGCCTTTCGCAGTATAAGAATAGGCCAGTTCCGCATCACGGGCGATTTCCCTAACCGGTTCGGCAACACCAGGTGTATATGCGAGGGACAATTCGTATTGACTGGTGCAAGGCTTGGTAACCTCAATAGCAAGTTTTCCTGGAATGGGCCGGCGGTGATAGTCCAACGCGGCCTGTTTGATGTCTTTGCTCATGTCGTGTCCTTGTTTGCCTATGGATGCTGGAGTAATACGCTGCAGGAAATCTATTGTGGCAGTTTAATCCAGTATCTCAATATTTTTTGGATGAAGTATGCGCATATTGAGTCCTGAATTGTACGGAAAAATCCAACCTCCTACCCGAACTGTATGGGTGCGCAGGGTTTCAGGCTTTTGTTTCTTAAAATATTTGAGATCCTCGTTTTCAATGCGAAATGCGAACCGGTCAGTAACAACAAGCCATGTTGAGTGACGACTAGTAGTGATTTCGCGAATTCGTCCAGTAATAGTGTAGTAACCAAGATGTCGCAAAGTGAGCACCTCAGCGTCATGATCCTGGAAACGGGGGTGTGACCAAATTCCTGTGGAGGCCGTCATTGCCTCTGCCTGACTTCTTCGGTAACAGTCAAAGAATTTTTCATTTGGTGGCATGAAAACGTGTACCCCCATGCCTACGCGCAACATTTCGCTCTGGAGGTTGGTGCCGTTGGGTAAAAATGCGTGCGCCAATATACGCTGATAGCGATCTCTTTTCTCTTGGTCTCGGATGAGTCCAATACTACCGATGTTTTTTAGAAGATTTTGAAGCGTGATTTTGGCCTGGTCTGCAAACGGTTCTGCAGGGGGATGCTCTTCGTTTAGTTCTGGTGAATTAATGCCGATTAGTCGAACAAGGCGTTCATCTTCGAGTAGCAGTGTGTCGCCGTCGATAATCGATTTAATGCGCGTGATTTCGTCAAACTGGTTGGTATTACAGTCTGTATCGCCAAAAGCGTTGGCTGTAAATAAGAGCGACGCAGTGAACAGGGCACGGATAATCCGCGCCCCGAGCAATATGTGGGATTTACTTGAGTCCGTATTTTTGGCGGAATTTGTCCACACGACCGGCGGTGTCCACTATCTTTTGCGTCCCTGTATAAAAGGGGTGGCAAGCGGAACAAACATCAAGATGTAGTTCGCTTTTGCGAGTAGATCTTGTCTTAAATGTATTGCCACAGCTGCATGTAACAGCAATTTCTTTGTATTCCGGATGGATATCAGCTTTCATTCTTAAACCTCTGGTTTCCTGTATGCGCCGCCACCGAGTCATTATTGCACGGCACCGCGCGAGCGAAGGGGCGAAAGTATAGTGGAACTAAACAGTGCGAGCAAGAGATATCACCCAGGTTCGGGTTTCCTTGATTGTAGGGCATGGGGTAGAATGCGGCGGCGGCTCGTCACTAGAAAGCTGTTTCCGTTAGTGAATCGCGTATGTGGGGTAACTGGTTGTATTTATGAGTAATACTGAGATTGGCTCGGAAGACGGGCGCTTGATGAAGTTTCTGGTCACGTCCGTGGCCTTTTTTATGGTTGGTACAGTTCATGGCGTGTTACAGGTCCAAAAACCTATTCGCGCATGGCTGGATTCCATAGGAAGTCCCTATGGAGGCCCTGGCCATATGATAGATCCGTTGGCACACGCACATATCAATGTCATAGGCGGTGTAGTGATATTGTTAATGGCTGTGAGCTACTATTTATTGCCAAGAATCAGCAAGCGGCCATTGTATTCATACCGCCTGGTAGAGCACACCTATTGGTGGACAACCATCGGACTTATCGGGTTCTATTCCACATTGTTATTATTTGGTTACTGGGAGGGGAGTTTGTTGCTCGAAGGCAAGACTCAGGAGATGCACGATGTACACTCCATCTACAGACCGGTAATTGCGGTGGTATCGACGGTAATGGGTGTCGGCTTTTGGATCTGGTTCGCAAATATTTTTATAACGTATCGTCATGTCAGAAAATAGCAAAGAACAGGTTTGTCGTTGCCCCGATCATTGGCCCGACTGGGATGGTGCCGAACTGTCTTTGTCGGGGCGTTGCGTGCATCGGATGTCGATACCCAGCTTTTTCCATATGCCCCTAGCCTTTGATATGTATGTAGGAAAGCAGGCGGAAAATATTGAACAATTAGATTTGAAACCGGTGTGGCCAGGTCTAGTGTTTTCGCGCACAGGCATGTGGGGAGGTGAATTGATTTGTCTCATCGAAGACGCCGAGTCACCCTCGCGTCTAGTTCAATATTTGCCGCCACCTTTTGACGTCCATTTCATGCTTCACCATGGCGGAATAGGAACAATTCAGAAAACGCTAAGAGAGCAGCAGATGAGGTTGACCGACGCCGGCAAAGTGCCGGGTGATCTCTATATGGGACATTTGACCTGCCCTGTGTGCGAAGAGCGCAAGGGTGGCGAGAAAATTCTCATGATGAGGCGCTGGAAATCGAGTAAACGCCTGCAAGGCAAAATCAGTAATCGTGCCTCAACTGTTTGATCCGCTTGTTTTGGCTCCCTGATTTGGTCGACGGGACCGGCCTGATCTGTTGCGGTTGTTCTGTTGATTGCCGGGACGTTTGCTATTTGAGCCTCCCTTGTTGAAAGGTTTGACCCTCTCCATTTTTAGTTTTGCTGGCGGTTGCAGTTCAGGCAATTCAAAAGGATCATAGACTTTCTTTTCAATTTTCTTTTGAATGCGCTCTTCTATTTCAGGAAGATGGAATGCGTAATTTTCACAGGCCAGACTTACGGCAATACCCTTGTTTCCTGCGCGGCCGGTTCGACCGATGCGGTGTACGTAGTCCTCCGCTTCATTAGGTAAGTCATAATTAAAAACATGAGTAACGTCTGAAACGTGTATGCCACGAGCGGCGATATCGGTAGCAACCAATACCTCAAATTCACCTTTCTCGAAATCGATTACCAGGCGCTGTCGTTTTTTCTGCGGTACATCGCCAGAGAGTAAGCCCGTGCGAATCTGATTTCCCGTCAGTGAAGCTACAAGGCGCTCGGCTTCAATTTTGGTGTTTACAAAGACTATGCTGCGTTTGACATCGTCCTCTTTGAGTAAGGATATTAGTAAAGCGGTTTTGTCTTCGTTTGCGACGTAGTAGACATATTGCGCAACGTTTTCGGTGGTAACTGTTTCGGGTTCAACCTCAACCAACTCTGGGTTGTTCATATGTTCGTAGGCGAGTTCGGTAACGCGATACGATAGTGTTGCTGAAAACAGCATGCTGAGTCGTCTTTCCACTGGAGGTAGGCGGCGCAGAATGAAACGGATATCTTTGATAAAGCCGAGATCGAACATGCGGTCTGCTTCATCGATGATGATGATATCCATGTCTTTAAGTTTGAAGACCCCTTGTTTGGCGTAGTCGATGATGCGCCCCGGCGTACCAATCAAAATGTCGGTGCCATTTTCGATGGCCTTGCGTTGTTTGTCATAGTCTGTACCGCCATAGACGGCAGTTATAGAGAATAGCGATTCACCGATTAGTATGGCGTCTTTGTGGATCTGGATCGCCAGCTCCCGGGACGGCGCCAGTATCAAAGCCCGAGGTTTCTTCTTGCCCTCAGATGTGACAGGATTGCTCAACATGCGTTGAAATGTCGCAATGAGGAAGGCCAGAGTTTTGCCTGTCCCTGTTTGAGCCTGTGCCATTACATCTTTGCCGCTTAGGCTAATTGGCAGACTTTGTGCCTGAACGGGAGTACATAGCTCAAATCCGGCGGCAGAGAGCTTGGAAACAATTCTGTCATCGATTGGAAGCGAAGAAAATGTCGTATTGGTAAGGTGCTTGGGGTTGTTTTCCATATTTTTAGGGATTGAAAATCAAAAAATTATAATTTAGGACTTGAAAAATTGTTCGGATTGGGCTGAAATTAGCACATTACGCATTATGTTGATAGGTATTTACCATAATTCTCCAAAGAACCATTGAGTCTTGGAGCTCCGCATCAGCAACAAGAATTTTAACGAACCCCCTACGGATTGAGCCAAAAGGAAAGTCAGTGCGCTGATAACGGCATAAATCTTGGATTTAGGATGACCAGTTCAAACCAATTCCCAATAACCCGATTGGAGGCACAATAAGGTGAGTGATCGTATAGTCCATTTGTCTGATGATTCGTTTGAACAAGAAGTACTGAAGGATGATGGACCCGTATTGGTTGATTATTGGGCCGAATGGTGTGGTCCTTGTAAAATGATAGCGCCCATTCTTGATGAGATTGCCAAAGAATACGATGGCAAGATCAAGGTGGCGAAATTAAATATCGATGAAAATCCGTCTACGCCTCCAAAGTATGGTATACGAGGTATTCCGACGTTGATGTTGTTCAAGAACGGAAACGTCGAAGCCACCAAGGTTGGTGCAGTATCCAAGTCCCAATTAACGGCCTTCATCGATAGTAACCTTTAAGGTAAAGAATAACTAAGGTATATGTCGTCGACGTTGCTGGAACTGGCGTTGCGCCATATTCAATGTGGTAACCTACCGGTTACCACTGACTCACCTTGAAAATTGTTTCTTACTAAGTGTCTGCGGTACTTATTAGCAGGCAGTCGATCTTTTCATCTAATCTTATATATGTAAAATTTGCCTATGAACTTCTCAGAGTTGAAACAAAAATCAGCAGCCGATCTGCTGGAACTTGCCCAGTCCATGAATATCGAGGGAATGTCGCGAGCACGAAAGCAGGACGTCGTTTTCGCTGTTTTAAAAGCCCACGCTAAAAAGGGCGAGGACATTTATGGTGACGGGGTACTTGAAATTCTTCAGGATGGCTTCGGGTTTTTGCGCTCCAGTGACGGATCGTATCTCGCTGGACCTGACGACATCTATGTGTCACCAAGTCAGATTAGACGATTTGGTCTACGTACAGGCGATACGGTCTCGGGCAAGATCCGACCTCCAAAAGAAGGGGAGCGTTATTTTGCGCTACTCAAGGTAAATGAAATTAATCATGAGCCCCCCGAAAATGCACGTACAAAAATTCTTTTCGAAAATCTCACGCCGCTTTTTGCTAAAGAGCGCCTGCGTATGGGGATCGGTAATGGTAGTACGGAAGATTTGACAGCCCGTATTATCGATATCGTTTCACCAATCGGTAAAGGTCAACGTGGGTTAATCGTGTCCCCGCCTAAAGCGGGTAAAACGATGATGCTGCAAAACATAGCACATTCGATTTCAACGAATCATCCCGAGTGTATGCTGATCGTTTTGCTTATCGACGAGCGTCCTGAAGAAGTTACAGAGATGCAGCGTTCTGTTCGCGGTGAAGTGGTTTCCAGTACCTTTGATGAGCCAGCCAGTCGCCACGTTCAAGTTGCAGAGATGGTTATCGAAAAAGCCAAGCGACTGGTTGAGCATAAAAAAGATGTTGTTATATTGCTGGATTCGATTACGCGTCTGGCGCGCGCCTACAATACAGTTATTCCGTCTTCGGGCAAGGTATTGACCGGTGGTGTTGACGCCAACGCATTACAGCGTCCAAAGCGTTTCTTTGGTGCAGCACGTAAGGCAGAGGAAGGCGGTAGTCTTACCATACTGGCAACAGCATTGATAGATACGGGTTCGCGCATGGACGAGGTCATCTTCGAAGAGTTCAAGGGAACCGGCAATATGGAACTCCACCTGGATAGAAAGATTGCTGAAAAGCGTATTTATCCTGCAATCAATATCAATCGCTCAGGTACGCGCAGAGAGGAATACTTAACTACTCAGGATGAATTACAAAAAATGTGGATCCTGCGTAAAATACTTCATCCCATGGAAGAGCTTCAGGCAATGGAGTTCCTGCTAGATAAGTTGAAGGATACCAAAACCAATGACGAGTTCTTCGACTCAATGAAGCGATAATTCTTGTCGAGCGCAAAACTGGCGCTTGGAATTGAATAGTAGGGCGAACGCATTGTTCGCCCTTTTTTTTTTAGGCACAATGCGCCTATGCGACTATCCCGAATTTATATTGAGCAAACGCTGTCATCTGACGCGACTATTAGCGTCCAGGGTGACGAATACAACTATATAAAAAATGTACTGCGCCTTGGCGTCGGAGCCGAATTGGTGTTGTTTAATGGTGAAGGTGGAGACTACGCTGCGCAAATTGAAAGCGTCTCCAAGCGTAGCGTGGAGATTAAGATTGGGGAGTTTAGTCGTACAGAAAATGAATCGGGTTTGTACATTCATTTAGTTCAGGCGATTACAAAAGGTGATCGCATGGATTTTAGTATTCAGAAGGCGGTGGAGTTAGGTGTAAAGGAGATTACGCCTGTATTTACTCGCTATAGCGCAGTTTCATTGGATGACAAACGGCGCGAAAAGAAGCACGAGCATTGGCGGCGCGTAGTGATATCTGCTTCTGAGCAATGTGGTCGAAGCGTGATTACAAAGGTTCATCCACCTGTCACTTTGGAGCAGTGGCTACAAAGTTCCTGTAGCAACGCCGTGACCCATATCGTTATGGTGCCACAAGGTCAGAATCGGTTCGGGTTGCTCGAGGCTATTGCATCGCCTTGCGTTTTGCTAATTGGGCCAGAAGGGGGGTTTAGTGACGAAGAGGTGGAGAAATTCACCAGTCTTGGGTTTTCTGCCGTGTCACTAGGTCCAAGAATTCTGCGCGCGGAAACCGCAACTATCACCGCAATTAGTATATTACAGAGCCGCTGGGGTGATTTAGGTTAGATCGAATCTAAATTTGAATGGTTTCTTATTACCTCCGCAAGTGCTGGATAAGTTTCCCAGTTTGATACAATTGTAAACATTTCGATTTAGTAAGAGATATTTTTTGAGTTGCAAAACAACCGCTTGAGTCATTTCCCCTTTAAAATGTAACCTGATTTGTAAATAACTGTAAATTCCCAGGTTTTTATCTTCACTTTGTACATAGAGGTCCGCTACATTTATTGATACAGAATTACTGAGGAAACAACTCAGAAATGTTGAGTTCATGGATGTTAAACTTTAGAATACGAGGTGAAGCGCGATGAAAATC
This sequence comes from Gammaproteobacteria bacterium, assembly GCA_029881255.1. NCBI lineage: Bacteria > Pseudomonadati > Pseudomonadota > Gammaproteobacteria > Gammaproteobacteria bacterium. Next base: position 1,027,988 of record JAOUMY010000001.1, read on the forward strand.
CCTACCAAAGGACGTTACGCAGTAGCTGCAATGATGGATTTAGCGATGAGTGAGAGCCAAGGCCCTCTGACAATTGCGGACATTGCAGAAAAGCAAAATATTTCACTGTCTTATCTCGAGCAATTATTTGCCGATTTAAGGAAAAATGGATTAGTGAAAGGGACTAGGGGGCCTGGTGGTGGATATCGCCTGGCAAAACCCGCGCAATATATTAGTATTGCGCAAATTATTCTGGCGGTGGACGAAAAGGCCGTTCAAACTAGCCGGGAGAACGAACATTATATGCCTTATGTGTTCTGGGCTAATCTTAGCCAGCGCATGTATGGGTTTTTAAACAATATTACGCTGGCGGAGTGTATAGAAAATCCTCCAGCAGCCGAAGTCTTCAAAGGAGATTCCGGCGAGCAGCAGTATCCACAGGATAACTCTGGTAAGGCGGCAGCCTAATTGTCATCTGCGTGGATAATGTTGTTTTCCTGGTTTTATTAATTAACAAGGAGATCAACCATGGCCTACAGTGACAAGGTAATTGATCACTATGAAAATCCACGCAACGTTGGCAGTTTTGATAAAGCTGATACCAGTATCGGTACCGGGATGGTCGGAGCTCCTGCGTGTGGTGATGTAATGCGCCTGCAAATCAGAGTCAACGATGCTGGCGTTATTGAAGACGCACGTTTTAAGACCTACGGTTGTGGCTCAGCGATAGCTTCCAGCTCATTGCTCACCGAGTGGGTGAAAGGCAAGACTCTGGATGAGGCACAACAGATTAAGAACACACAGATAGCAGAAGAGCTCGCTCTTCCACCTGTTAAAGTGCATTGTTCAGTATTAGCCGAAGACGCAATCAAGGCTGCAATTGAAGATTTTCGTGCCAAGCAGGGAACGCAAAAAACTGGCACTGATTGATTGCGAGCGCTTCAACTCTCATTTTTAAGACCCGGGATCTCCCGGGTTTTTTTATGTGTCTATGTTTGTAATTTCCGGAATGGACTATGCTTTCTGCTACAACATCGAAAACTACACGTGTGTGGAAATGCAATATTCAGGGGAAAGCATCTTATTTCGGGGTAGGGACGCATTCGGAGAACTGGTCGTAACTGAAGGGGCGTTAGTGAGAACGCTTTACTTTGGAAATGAAAAGCGTCAAAGCGCCATGTTTCTTCAGCACGCGGGCTTGCTTGTGCTTGAATATACCCAGGTGATGATGTTGTCACTTATTTTTAATCGCCAACCGCATCGAGTTTTTTGTCTTGGCCTGGGTGGTGGATCGATACCTAAATTTTTACTTAGAGCCTGTCATGTTTCGCAAGTCGATGTGGTCGAGTTGAGACAGGCCGTAATTCAAGTTGCATATCGATTTTTCGATGTGCCGGAAAATAGTTCACGCCTGAACATTGAGTGTGCAGACGGGGCTAGCTACTTTGATGGCGTTGCTCAACACAAATCATACGACCTTATGTTTATTGATGGCTTTGATCGAGATGGGCCAGTGGATGCGGTGTCCAATATTCCTTATCTTGCGAAGTGCGCAAGCCACTTATCGGCAAATGGGATACTGTGTATCAATCTCTGGAATCGTCGAAAAGACGATTTTCAACAACGATTAAAAGAGATTCGAGCTCTCTTCGATGGTGGGGTGTTGCTGTACCAATTGGGTAAACTAAATAGTAATGTTGTTTTATTCTGCTTTCGGAACCGCAGCCAGGCCTTGCAAATTAAACGTTATGAGCATGCTTCCAGGCAACTGCAAAGAGAATTTGGTATCAACTTTCGAAAGTATTTTTCCCGGCTGTATAAACAGAACGTGCCGATGTATCAGCGCCTTATGCGTGCATAATTCTGGAGCATCCGGCATTTAACCGACACTTTCACTTTTATGCGGGCTTATCCGCTATTCTTTCACCGGTTATAGGCGATATAATACCCGGCTAGTTAAACTCTGTGTCTTACCTATGGCTGTTCTTTTTAGAAAATCCTTTTGTTTCATTGGCTTGTTTCTGTTTTTGGGTGTTGCCAAAGCGGACTACCAGCTTTACGGGCAGCTGCATCTGTCATCCGATGCGGTAAGAACCGGTGGTGCCAATGTGTTCACTATATCGAGTAATGCCACTCGATTCGGTTTTAAGGGGTCTCAAGTTTTAGGAAGTAGCTCGCTACAAGCTGTATGGAAGATAGAGTCTGAGGTTGATGCCACCGGCGAAGCGGATCGACTAAAAGGCAGGAACCGCTACTTAGGAATTGCAAGTGGACTTGGGACTATTGTCGCCGGATATCAGGATTCACCATTCAGAACCTTAGGTAGCAAGGTTGATATGCTCCCTGAAACTATCGCGGACTTCAGAAGCATTATGGGCGCGGTTCGCGACCAATTTGACCCTATTACAGTTGATACTTTTAATTTGCGGGCAAAGCGTTCGGTAATGTATGTCTCCCCGAGAATTGCCGGGCTTCAGGTGCGCTGGATGAGGGCGCTAAGACAGTTTGGGCATTACAAGCTGGATTACAGTTCGCTTTCATCTGAAGCGATCTGGAGTTACAGCGGAGTATATAAAACAAAGTTTTTCTATCTTGGCGCTGCGCGGGAAACGCACGAGAATATTCTTGATTCGGCTGTGAATCGAGTCGCTGGCGGGCTCACAATGGATGAGACCGAGATCAATTTTATTTACGAGGTCATGGAGTCGGGCATTGATACTACTCTTAGTCGTGAGAGCTACGGAGTGAGTTTTCGTCGTCGTATCGAAGATACCGCCATCGTGTTGCAGGCTTTTGCCGCGGAAAACGATTATTGGATAAAAAATTCAGAGGGTTTTTTGTACGCGGCTTCCGTGCAACAGCGAATGTCTAAAGAGGTGGAACTCTATATTGTTGCAGCGTATGTGGATAACGCAGACGCTGCCAGTTTTCGCCTAGGTGCTGTTGATCATGGGGAATACTACGCGCCACCCGCGCAGGGTGGAAATGTCTATGGGGTTTCCATGGGAGTAACCTACGTGTTCTAGGCTGTGGGTGGCTACGGCTTTTCCATTTCCACCAAGGCATACCCCCTACGCTGATATTCCGAGACTTTTTCGGGACCTGCTGGCACTACATCCACATATTCCGGAAAGTCGCTTTCTTCCTTGTGATACCAGGACGCATGCGTTCCACAAACGTGTACCGGTACATTTTCACTGACCAGGCTTTTGACTCGTTGGTGAGCATCAGGCATGCTTTTCTGGTTTTCAGTCAGAAGGCCGAATTGTTCACTGCCATGGCTGACGACGGCAATTTTGATTCCCGGATGTTGTTTGCGTAACTTTTCGCCGTATTCCTGGATTTTGGGCAAGGCCCAATTCAACGCCTCTTGCTTGCCCTCTACGATCTCGAATACCACACCTGCCGGAGGATTCTTCGCCTTCAGAATAAACCTGATATCATCTTCCATTCCGGCCCATAATGGCGTCGAAGTGATGAGTAATGATAGAAAAATAGCTGGAGCGAAAATTTTTCGCATGATTGTCCCCTTTGTGTCTAACAAGTGTGCGTAATGTGAAAATGATACTAATAGCAATTGTCGTTTTTGTTCCCTTGAGCATGTTAACCCCGATTCTACTCAACGGGGTGTCTGTTTTTGAAGCGCCAGGTCCCATAGACAGGCTAAAAATCTATTGGACTCAAAATGTTGCGGAAACCAGACAAGATCATCGCTTCCCTGAGCTTCGGCTACCGGTATATGACGTTCCAGCTCAGAATTTGTTTCAAAGGATTGAATCCGTCCTGCACGAGCAGGGATGGTCGATTGCCTCCGTGAATCAAGATGCGTTGACAGTTTCTGCGGTTGTCATTTCACCTCTATGGGGGTTTAAGGACGATATTCAGGTGCGAGTTACGCCGGTGGATGCACAGCATAGTGTGCTTGTTATACGTTCGGCATCGAGAATCGGTAGAGGCGATTTTGGGGCAAATCTGGCTCATATTCGACGAGTGATTAAGGCCTTGGGTTAGGAAGAGGTTTTTATTACCTTATAAATATTGTAAGGTATAAGCAGTTCCAGTGCTGTACTGAGCATACGGCAAATTGTCTGGATCTAGGTAATAGATCAAATAACCAAAGTTAGAGAGAAGACAGAAAATGGCAAGTTCCTTTATTCCTCCGGTTCGTACCCTGATGGGGCCCGGGCCATCCGATGTGCATCCACGTGTTTTGAGTGCTATGGCAAGACCGACAATTGGCCACCTCGACCCGGCGTTTGTGGGCATGATGGACGACATGAAATCTCTGCTCCAATATGTTTTTCAGACGAAAAATGAGTTGACCATTCCCGTATCTGCTCCTGGGTCTGCTGGTATGGAAACGTGTTTCGTCAACCTGGTAGAACCAGGTGACAAAGTCATTGTTTGCCAAAATGGTGTTTTCGGCGGGCGCATGAAAGAGAATGTGGAAAGAGCGGGTGGCGTAGCCGTCATGGTTGAAGATGAGTGGGGAAGTGCCGTAAACCCCAACAAACTCGAATCCGCCTTAAAGGCAAATCCTGACGCAAAAGTTGTCGCTTTTGTGCATGCCGAAACCTCGACTGGTGCGCAATCGGATGCCAAAACCTTGGTGGAAATTGCCCACAAACACGACTGTGTCGCCATTGTTGATGCGGTGACTTCATTGGCAGGTACTCCGGTACTGGTCGATGAGTGGGGTATTGATGCTATCTATTCCGGTACTCAAAAATGCCTATCCTGTACTCCTGGCTTGTCGCCTGTGAGTTTTAGCGAACGTGCAATTGAAAAAATAAAGTCACGCTCGAGTAAAGTGCAAAGCTGGTTTCTGGATCTGAATCTGGTTATGGGCTATTGGGGGGCTGGTACAAAGCGCGCATACCACCACACCGCACCAATAAACCCGCTTTATGCGCTGCATGAGGCATTGGTCATGGTGAAGGAAGAAGGACTTGAAAATGCCTGGGCTCGCCATAAGCGTATGCATGAATCGCTCAAGGCTGGATTGGAGGCTATGGGCATTCGATTTGTCGTTGAAGCAAATGCCCGCCTTCCTCAGCTGAATGCGATTTATATCCCCGATGGTGTTGATGATGCTGCTGTAAGGTCTCGATTACTTAAAGACTACAATCTTGAGATTGGTGCAGGTCTGGGCAATCTTGCAGGTAAGGTGTGGCGCATTGGTCTAATGGGTTATTCTGCTAACCTCAATAACGTCATATTGTGCCTTTCGGCCTTAGAATCTGTGCTGACTGACGTGGGGGCGCCAATTAACAAGGGCTTTGCGGTTGCTGCTGCGCATGAGGCGTTGAAGAATCAATAGTCTTTGAAAAGCCAGAAGGGGCCAAAATTTGGCCCCTTTTTACATTCTAGCTTAAGAAAACAATAAAGAACCCAGGGTAGTATCAATGCGTAACAGCCAATAGAAGCTGCATCGCACGATAGATTGAGGAGGGTGACATGAAAAAAGACAAACCATTCGATTTTGAGTATTGGATGAAGCTCGCAAAAAATGATCCGGAAGCGTTTGAAAAGCAACGCTCAAGCATGATCGACGCTTTTATCTCCGACGTTCCCAATCCTGTTCAACGAGATCGCCTCGGAAAATTGCAGTGGCGTGTTGAGCGCGAGCGAGAACTCGCCAAGAATCCCATGGATGCGGCCATTCGTATTTATGACATGATGTGGGAATCCTTAGGTAAGAACATTGAGGCATTCCAGGAGCTTGCCGATACGTTGGCCGGTGACTTGTTAAAACAAAAAATTCCAGCGCGACAAATTAAAGAAGAAGCGCGAATTTTGCCATTTAGAAGCCGCATCGGTAGCTAAAATAATTTAACAAGCATCATCGCTAATCTATTAGTCCATATTTGAACGCATAGTTTTTTGAGATTTCGTTCAGGTTTATTGTAAAGCCCGTACTTGCACTGCAATGCGGGCTATTTTTTTTGCGTTCCGGTCATGTTTAACGTTTGATTGTAGAACGGGATGGGATTTAAAAAACTGCTTAAATAAATATCTCAATACGGGGTTTAGTTCTTGCTTAGTTTAGGTGGGTACGCCCCTGTTTCGGACCCTTCAATAAGCTGGGCATCTACAGCGTGTACATAATAGCTTTCTTGTCCGTCGCACCCACCAATGATCGCATACCTAAAGCCTTGCGTAAAAAGTGCATGCAGGCAACTAAGTAAAAGTGCATAGCCAATACCTTTGCCGCGCTGTTCGTTCTGAACGCCTAGTGGGCCAAAATAATTTGGAAATGTGCAATCGTAGCACGCGAACCCAACTAGCTTTGATTTCCTGACGGCTACAAAGCATTTTATTGGGGTTTGTGTAAATGCAATGCTGCATTCATCGGCCCATGCTCCTGAAAAATGCGTGGCGATCCACTGAACTACCGCAGATTTTTCATATGCCATCGCTGGGCGGATGTCGACGTCCGATTTTTGAGCCTTCACCAATGCTTCATTGAGCGGGGGGAGATTGTAGAGTCTAACTAATGCATCCATTGTGAACTCCTTTGGCCTTGTACGTTATGATACGTGATGAAGGCTAAGAATATCAGGGATAATAGACTCGGCTATGCTGTTGTCTAAACGATTTATTTGGGGCGGTTAAATGAAAAAGCGTGCATGGCAGACCGACCTCCTGGATTTCGCCAGTCATAAGAAAGTTTTTATGATAGTTGTACCGATGGTGCTCTCTGGCGTGAGTACGCCGCTTTTAGGTATGGTTGATACCGCACTAATGGGGCATCTCGATCAACCATACTATCTCGGTGCTGTGGCAGTTGGGGCGCTGGCGTTTAGTTTCCTGTATTGGGGATTTGGTTTCTTGCGCATGAGTGTTACCGGTCTGACAGCGCAAGCGTTAGGCGCAAGTGACACAGAAGTTATTGTTGGAACACTCGTACGGGGACTGTTGTTTGCGGCAGTCATCGGCATTTTTCTACTCCTGGCGCAAGGCCTGGTGATTCGCGCTACCATGTGGTTAGTCGATACCAGTGCCAATGTTGAAAATGGGCTTTCTTTATACTTGGCGATACGGCTTTGGTCTGCACCCGCGGCTTTCATTAACTATGTATTGGTGGGCTGGTTTCTGGGAGTGCAGCGACCTGCGTATACCTTGTATTTGCTACTGCTCGTCAATCTGACAAATATTGTGCTCGATATTGTTTTTGTGTACGTCTGGTCGTGGGATATTTCGGGCGTTGCCTGGGCGAGTGTGTTTGCTGAGTATCTGGGATGTATTTTCGGTTTGTTTTTAACGAAACGAATTGTAAGCAAGCGCGGTTGGGTGTTGACGTGGCGAAATCATATTCAAGCCCAAAAATTTCGCAGTTTGTTTCAATTGAGTGGAAATATATTTATTCGCACCCTGTGTCTCATTGGCAGCTTCGCTTTTTTTACGATCCAAGGTGCGCGCTATGGCGAGATTGTTCTCGCTGCTAACGCTATACTCATGAATCTGCAAACCTTTATGGCATATGCGCTCGATGGTTTTGCTCACGCGGCAGAAGCATTGGTTGGCAAGTCTATCGGTGAACGTGACTATGCTGCGACACGGCGGAGTATTGTTATTTGCGTCTTTTGGTCGGCGTTGATCGCTGCCAGTTTTGTTTTAGCTTATGCCTTGTTCGGTCCATCAATCATTAATTTGCTTACCGATTTACCTGAGGTCCGTGAAGCTGCTCTAATCTATTTGCCTTGGGCAATCATTGCTCCTCTGCTGTCGGTATGGAGTTATGTATTAGATGGTATATTTGTTGGCGCAGCCTGGTCTGTGTTGATGCGTAATACGATGGTGGTGTCAACATTGATTTTCCTTGTGACATGGTATGTGTTGCAGGAGTGGGGTAACCACGGATTGTGGTTGGCATTTATGGTCTTTATGAGTGCGCGAGGCATGACTATGGCCTGGGTATTCTTCCAACGCAAGCACCAGCTACAAGTTATGTGACCGTTGGGAGCTTGCCGGTTTTCCGCTAAAATAGGCCAACGCGAAATAAGTGGGTGAGACTATGCAAAGCTTGTGGACAGACGCCGAGGCGTCACAATACAAAAACGATCTGGAAATGCGGGTCTATACCTCGCGCCTTCTTGGGCGTGATCCGTCACTGGTGCTTCATGGCGGCGGCAATACTTCGGTTAAGATTCGTGAAACAAATATCCTCGGCAAAGAAGAAGACATTCTCTATGTGAAGGGTAGTGGCTGGGATTTAGCTACAATAGAAGCCCCAGGTTTTTCTCCAGTTCGGATGCAGCATCTGATAGAGCTTGCTGAATTGACTAAGCTGACAGACCCTGAGATGGTCAATGAACTGAAAACTCACATGACTAAGGCTTCTGCGCCTACGCCCTCAGTGGAAGCAATTTTACACGCGACGTTGCCGTACAAATTTGTAGATCACACCCATGCTGATGCCATTGTAACCGTTACCAATAATCCTAATGGCAGGCGTTATATCGAGGAGATCTATGGCGATAGCGTGGTCGTTATAGATTACATCATGCCGGGATTTGATCTTGCGCGGCAGTGCGCAAAGCAATTTGCTCAGCAGGCTCATGCCGGCACTCTGGGTATGGTGTTAATGAACCACGGTATATTTTCATTTGCCGAAACTGCACGCGAATCCTATGAGCGTATGATTGCGTTGGTGAAAAAAGCGGAGGAGTTTATCCAGCGCCACAATGCCTGGGAATTGACATTTTCTGCCAGGCCATTGGTGGTTGAAGGACTACAGATCGCTGCACTGCGAAAAGATTTGTCGGAAGCAGCCGGTTTTGCTGTTGTTCTTTTTCGAGATAACGGCGATAAAGCTACGGCATTTTCACAGCGAGGTGATCTTGCGCAAATTTCGCAACAGGGACCAGCTACGCCGGATCATGTGATTCGCACTAAGCCAGTTCCGATGCTAGGAAATAATGTCCAGTCCTTTGTTGAAAAATACCGAACCTATTTTAACGCCAATGAACCTAATGCACGTGATCGCAAAACTATATTGGATGTTGCGCCAAGAGTTGTGATTGATCCGCAACTTGGCTTGTTGACGATAGGTAAGAACGCCAAAGAGGCGGCAATTGTTCGCGATATCTATGATCACACTATCGATATCATCCTGCGCGCAGAAAAACTCGGGGGATATCGCGCATTGCCGGAGCAGGATATATTCGACATGGAATACTGGGACCTGGAACAGGCTAAGCTGCGCGCGGGTGGAAAAGCGCCGATGTTTACTGGTGAAGTGGCCTTGGTGACTGGCGCTGCATCAGGGATCGGCAAGGCATGTGTTGACTCCTTGTTGTCGCGTGGCGCTGCGGTCATTGCATTGGATATCAATGATAAAATTGTTTCTTTATATCAGCGTGCAGATTTTCTGGGACTGGTCTGCGATGTTAGTGATGAGACGCAGCTTTCGCGAATGATAGAAGAGGCCGTAAAGCGATTTGGTGGCATAGACATGCTGGTGTTGAATGCAGGTGTTTTTCCTGGCGGCAAGAAAATTTCTGAATTAGGTCAGGAAGAATTCCAAAGGGTAATGCGTATCAATCTGGATGCCAATGTCAGCCTTCTACATCGTTGTTACCCTTATCTGAAACTCGCGCCGAATGGCGGGCGAGTGGTATTGATGGGATCAAAAAATGTCCCTGCCCCTGGGCCAGGAGCCGCGGCCTATTCTGCATCGAAAGCCGCGCTGACCCAGATTGGACGCATAGCGGCAATGGAGTGGGGGGCGGACAACATCCGCGTCAATATGCTGCACCCTGATGCGGTTTTCGATACCGGGATTTGGACAGAAGAGGTGCTTGCGGCACGTGCTAAACATTATGGTTTGAGTGTGGAGCAATACAAGCGTAAAAACGTTCTTAGAACCGAAGTAAGCAGTCGCGATGTTGCTGAGCTGGTTGCAGAAATGTGTGGACCGTTGTTTGCAAAAACAACGGCAGCGCAATTGCCTGTCGATGGAGGCAATGACAGAGTCATTTAATTGCGCGTGGAATATTCAGTTGGTGCAAGGACGACCCGATAACCCCGATATGAAAAACTTTACTATTGTTGCCCACCGCGGATTCGCCGGTAAATACCCCGAGAACACCATGGCTGCAATGCGTGCAGCCACTGAGGCGGGGATTCATCATCTGGAACTTGATATTCAACTTACCAGAGATGGCGTGCCGGTCTTGTTGCATGATGATACCCTGGATCGAACCACCAATTCGACGGGTTCCATTTTTGAATATGACTTAGATGATTTAGCCGGCGTCAGCAATGGCGAGCCTGCACGTCTCGGTAACACATTTTCCGGTGAACGTATCGTGACACTGGAAACGTTTATCAACTGGTTAGCCAAAGATTCGCAGAGACACGTCTATGTCGAAGTCAAAGATGAGTGCCTGGATCATTTTGGTTTCGATTATGTTATCGACAAGGTATTGCAGATTATTGGTAAAGATAACACTCAAGTAACCATAATCGGCTATGACCTGAATTTCTTGTTAGCTGTTCGTCAACGAGGCTGGCAAGGCATAGGTTGGGTGTTGACAGCATTTAACGAAGAAGAAAAAAGACTGGCAGAACAGCATCAACCTGATGTGATAATTTGCAATTACAAAAAAGTAAACACAGCGCTTTGGCAAGGGCAGTGGCAATGGATGTTTTATGAAATTACCGAGGCCGCGCTTGCGCGTCATTGGGTGGAACAGGGCGCAAGCTTTATTGAAACGATGGAAGTGGCCAATTTGACCGCAGGCCTGGAGCAGTCAGAATGGCAGTGAGCTATGACCTTGTGGTCATTGGCGGTGGCATTCACGGTGTGGGCGTTGCTCAGGCAGCCGCAGTTAAGGGGTATCGTGTTGCCCTCATCGAAAAAAACAGCCTGGCCTATGGCACGTCAAGTCGATCCAGCAAGCTGATTCATGGTGGCCTGCGTTATCTGGAGAGTGCACAGTTTCACCTCGTCAGAGAGTGTCTAAATGAGCGACAGGTGTTACTGAACATCGCGCCGCACTTAGTCAAACTACAGCGTTTCTATATTCCTGTATACGATGACACCACGCGCCATGCCCTGACGCTTCACCTCGGACTGATGTTGTATGGCGTGTTTACCGGCGCAAGAAAGTCTGCACGATATCGAAAAATCCCCAGACAACAGTGGAGCAAGTTGGACGGCCTTCGAACTGAAAATCTTCAGCACGTTTTTCAATATTGGGATGCGCAAACTGACGATCGACTGTTGACACAGGCAGTCATGAGATCTGCGCAACAATACGATGCAGAGTTGATGGAAGGTTGCGAGTTATTGTCGGGAACCAAGATGGATGAAGGTTGGAGTTTACACCTGGAACAACAAGGTATCGCAAAGGAAATTAAAGCGAAGGTTATCGTCAACGCTGCGGGCCCCTGGGTTAATCTTGTACTTGAGCGCCTGGCGTTTCCGCACACACCAGAAGCGGTTGATCTTGTTCAGGGGACGCATATTATTCTGGATCATCGTGTAGAATGCGGCATTTATTATGTTGAGGCGCCAGCAGATAAACGTGCTGTTTTTGTCATGCCCTGGTACGACAAGATGATGGTGGGTACAACAGAAACAGTGTTTACCGGTTCGCCAGACAGCGTTGAACCATTGGTCAGTGAACGGCGCTATCTGCTGGATACCCTGGCCCATTATTTTCCCCAATACGAAAATATTACGGTTTCTGATATCAGTTCGGAATTTGCGGGTTTGCGTGTATTGCCTAAAGGTGATGATGCATTTTCCCGTCCGAGAGAAACGATTTTTCGTTGCGATAACGAAAAAAAGCCGAGTCTGCTTTCAATCTACGGCGGCAAACTGACGGCCTATCGTGCCACAGCGACAAATGTGTTGGAGCGTCTCGCCGGTGTATTGCCTGAAGCGCGTTTGCAAGGCGATACATCAACAATCATGTTGCCCGAATAGTGTCATGTAACACCTATTGCGTAGTTGGAGTCCAATACGGATAAGTGAAAAAAGTAAAGTGGATACCGTTGAAGGCAAAGTGCGCAACAATCGCCGCTTCAAGACGCTGGGTTTTCATATAAGCATATCCATAACCCAATCCTGCCAGTGTTGCGCCAATAAATAATCCGATGCCTCCCCACAAGTGGGCTAAGCCAAATAACACCGATGTAACACCAAGCGCTAGATAATCCCCATTTTTTTTCTCCACCCAGCGACGGGACAAGCCTCTCTGTATCCAGCCACGAAAGATGGCTTCTTCTGCGACACTGGTGACGAGTAAATTTGCGAGCAAAAAAGCGAAGAAGTAGGAAGAAAACACGGGATCAAAAGTGACATAGCCAAACAGTCGTCCAATGATGAAGGCGCCGGCGATGGACCCCGCAACAACCAACGCAGTTTGTTTTAAGGTGTTTGCCCATTCTTTAAGGCCGCGGATAAGGGTGACGCAAAATACCAGATAAAAGAAACCGATCACGGCTTTATCAAAATGGAAGCGTATGCCGGTTTCCGGTGCTTCCTGATGGAGTTGCAGGCCGCGAACCACTGAATAACTATCAAAGCCGGGGAGTTTGTGTGAGCCCAGGCCAATAGCCAGTGCGATAAAACTGATGTTAGCAAAAACAGTTAAAGACCTGGCGAGGCGTGGACGCGAGTTACAAAGTTGTTGGTAGTGTTTGCCTTCGAATAAACGTTGTCCTAACCAAAAACATGTCAGACCGGCCCAGAGAATAAAAGGTATTGCAGGCCAGTGCAGAAAGCTCTCGGCAAATCCCGCAATTAATGCGGTTGCGAATAGAGCGCTCCAGGCTTGCCAAAATGGAATCAACCACAGACTGATAATGCTGGCAAATAAAAACCAGAAACTTATGGGGACAGCGGCCAGGTCAAAACCGTTCAACGTATCCACACGGTCTTGGTGTTCATAAACTCGCGCATGCCCTGGACGGATAGTTCGCGACCGTATCCCGACTCTTTCACGCCGCCAAAGGGAAGTCTGGCGTCACTTTTCACCAGGCCGTTGACAAAGACACTTCCGCATTCAAGTCGCAGTGCGACACGTTCACCGCGTTCATTGTCCCGGGTCCATACACTACCACCGAGACCGAATGGCGTATCGTTGGCAATTCTGACGGCGTCTTCTTCGTTCTTTGCGCGTAACACCAGAGCGACAGGTCCAAAGAGTTCTTCGTGATAGGCGGGAATGGCTGGCGTGATATTGTCGAGCACGGTCGGCGCATAAAAGGCACCTTCGCCTGGTATCGGCTCACCGCCGGTCAAGATTTTTGCGCCAACGCTAACGCTCTTTAATACTTGTTGATGCAATTCTTCACGTAAGTCATGTCTCGCCATGGGCGCAAGCGTTGTGTCTGCTTGCAAGGGGCTGCCAGTTTTTAACGAGGCCACTGCTTTTACAAATCGCGAAACAAACTCATCGGCGACACCTGGCGTGATGATAAAACGTTTTGCCGCGATGCAACTTTGTCCTGCGTTCATAAAGCGTGATTGCACTGCAACCGGTATAGTCAAATCAAGATCTGCATCGTCTAGTACAACAAAGGGATCTGAGCCTCCCAGCTCCAGCACCAGTTTTTTGAGATGGCTGCCCGCTACGCTGGCGACTTTGCGTCCAGCTTCACAACTGCCGGTGAGCGTTACTGCGGCAATACGGGGATCGGCGATCAACTTTTCTGTTTGGCTGGCGCTGATCATCAATGTACGGAATACGTTTTCGGGAAAGCCGGCCTCTTTTACCAGTGATTCGATGGCAAGGGCGCATTGGGGGACGTTAGAAGCATGTTTTAATACGCCTGTATTCCCCGCCATTAACGTGGGAATGACAAAGCGCATGACCTGCCACAACGGGAAATTCCAGGGCATGATCGCAAGCACCGTCCCAAGCGGTTGATAGGTCACATAACTTTTTCCAGCATCGGATTTTGTGACGTGCTTGGTAAGGATTTGCTCTGCATTGTCCGCATAATACTCACAGGTCAGCGCCGATTTTTCCACTTCGGCCCTGGATTCTGAGAGTAATTTTCCCATTTCTTCCGTAATGATATGCGCAAGCTCGTCCTGGCGGTTCCGTAGTACAATAGCCAGCGTCCGCATGGAACTTGCACGTGAAGACAGACTGGATTGGGACCAACTCTGATGGGCTTGATGAACTTTAGCGACAGTCCCCTCAATTTCGGTATCCGACCAGCATGAAAATGTCTTAAAGACTAAACCTGTGGCGGGATTTGTCGATCTAAGTATATGGGTAGACAAAATCCAGTGTCCTTCTTGAACGCAACCAGTACAATGACCAAAATTATGACATGCAAACAATGGAATGTCCTATTGATTACCGGTTTGAGCCTGCTTCTAGGCTTGAGTCCAGTTTTTGCCTCCGAAATTTCCATAGAGAAACAGCGCGAGATTTACGTTGAGGCCAAGAATGTATTAGCAAAGCGCCATATGCGCACATATGTCAGGTTAGCCAGTCAGCTGGAAGATTACCCTCTCTATCCCTATCTCCAATACCGTTATACGCGCATGAATATGAGTCATTTGCCTGACGATGAAATCCGTAAATTTCTCGAGGCAAATGAGGGCGCACCTGTTGGTGAGAAAATGCGTTTTGTTTGGCTGCGTCATCTCGCCATGCGTGGGCGATGGCACACATTTTTAGAAGAGTTCAGAGATGGCGGCGGCGAGCGTATGGAATGTTCACGTGCACTGGCGTTATTTAAGACGCAACAATACGATTTGGCAATGGATAGTGCCGATAAATTGTGGCTGACAGGTGACTCGAAACCCAGCTCTTGTGATCCCGTGTTCAAAGCCTGGAAAGATCGTGGAGGAATGACTGCGGAGATGGTGTGGGGCCGGATTCGGCTGGCGATGGAAAATGGTCGGGTGAGCCTGGTGCGTTTCCTGGCCAAGAGCCTCCCTGACGAAGAGCGGCCCTGGGTAAATCGTTGGATCGATATGCGTCACAATCCTGCAAAGAGCCTGCACCGCGTGGTCTATCAGGAAGAAAAACCGATAGCCAGAGAGATTGTACGCTATGGTATACGGCGTTTGGCTCGACGAGATGCGGGTGCTGCCGCAGATGCCTGGGTGAGATTTCGTGATAGCCATTTAGCGAGTTCTGCTGAGGATGTTGTTGCCGTTGATACCTATATTGCGTTGCAGTCGGCTTACCAGAAACACCCTAAGGCGCTTGAATGGTTAGGCGCGGTTGATAGTGGTAATCATAAAGTGCGGGACTGGCGGGTTCGTACTGCGATTGAGCAGGAAGACTGGTGGTCTGCATTGACCTGGATCGAAGCGCTCCCACCGGAAGAGCGCAAAGAGGAAAACTGGCAGTACTGGCGCGCACGCATACTGGAGATGCAGAGCATGTCCTTGCCTGTGTTACGCACAGCTGCGGAACGTATCTATACCGAACTATCTCAGAACAGAAGTTACCATGGATTTTTGGCTGCTGACCGTATCGGGCGTGAGTACATGCTGGACTCGGACAGGCTGGAGTTTGAAGAATCTGCCTTAGATAACATTGCAAAAATTCCAGGCATTAGCCGAGCCTATGAATTACTACAAATCGGAAGACAGGCCGATGCACGCCGTGAATGGATTTATGCGATCAGGGGCATGGACGAGCAGACCTTGCGCATGGCTTCGGTATTGGCAAGTCGCTGGGGTTGGTATGACCGGGCGATTCAGACAGTAGCCAGGTCGGATCACTTTGATGATCTTGAACTCCGTTTCCCAATGGCCTTCAAGGATCTGGTCATGGAAAACGCAGATATGCAAAAAATCGATCCTGCATGGGTATATGGCGTACTACGTCAGGAAAGTGGTTTTATGCCAGATGCTCGTTCTCACGCAGGCGCATTGGGTTTGATGCAGATTATGCCGCGTACAGGTCGCATTACAGCACGCGCAACCAATACCCGATTGCGTTCGAGTCGAGAGCTACTGGATGTGAAAAAGAATATCCGCCTGGGTGCAGCTTACTTGCGCCGATTGCTAGATCGAACCCAGGGGCATAGTGCGCTTGCGACAGCTTCTTATAATGCTGGTCCGCACCGTGTCAAAAGCTGGATGCCGGAAAAACGTATCCCAGCCGATCAGTGGGTGGAGAGCATTCCGTTTGAAGAGACACGAAATTATGTTCGTCGTGTAATGGCGTATACCGTTATTTATGATCACCGACTTGATGGTAATATTGAGCAAATCCGTAAACGCATGCCGATAATTCAGCCTCGCAGCTGATAAGCACGCGGTATCAGGCGGTTCCACAATTTCGGTTATCTGTAAGAGGGAGTGCCATCATGCGCAGGTCTATGCTGTCTTTTCCAGCTTTAATACTGTTGTCCAGTTTGTTTTCACCATCAATTTTCGCACAAGAGCCACTGACGATTTCGGTCAAACGGATTAGCATGGAAGTGGCGATGAAGATCGCACAAGCGGCAATAGATACGTGCCGTAAAGAACGAATCCAGATCGCCGTCACGGTGGTCGACCGTGTGGGAACGCCCCAGGTGATGTTGCGCGACGTCCTGACCCCCGACCTCGCTATACGCGTGTCTGAACAGAAGGCATATACCGCTACTGTCTTCAATATGGCGACGTCCGACATGGAAAAACGTTTTACCGGAGCATACTCGGTACCCAAAGATCCCCGTTTGATTGTAGCTGGTGGTGGTCTGCCCTTAACGGCTGGTGGACGGATTCTCGGCGGGGTTGGTGTCAGTGGCGCGCCGTCTGGAACACAGGATGAAAAATGTGCCAAAGCCGGGGTGGCTGCCGTTCAGGAAGATCTGGATATGGAAGAATAGGGAAAAACCTGAATTGGAAGGTAAATTTTGTGAAGCCTCTCACGCAGCTCGCGACGGAATTTAACGATAATTTACATAGCGAATACGTAAATTATTGAGAGTGATTATCTGAGAGGTTTCTATGCAGTACTACAAGCAACACCGCAGTCAACGGCCTAACTTTCTGATCGTCGTAGGTATATTTGTTACGCTGGGGATAGTGGTGACCTCGACCTTCCCTACGCTCGGGTTCTGAAAATCCACATATGGCCAGGATCACTGGCCATAAGAATTCCTAGATTACCTTTTCAGCCGTATTGTCGTCGTCCATCTCGACTTGTAGTTCGTCCTCATCAGCCGCTTCTGGAAAAAAGATTCGAAAACACGCGCCTTCTCCAGGCTGACTCTCTACAATGATATGCCCGCCAAATTCATGCACGATTCCGTGCACCATCGAGAGTCCCATTCCTGTTCCTTCACCAGGTTGTTTGGTGGTGTAAAAAGGTTCGAACATTCGAGGCAAGACTTCGCTAGGGATGCCAGGTCCGTTGTCTTTAACCATTATCTCCGCATAGTTGCCATGAATCTCGCACATACAAGATGTGCATACGACTCTCTTCAGTGTAGACCTATGCGCGCTGATCTTGAGTTTTCCCGTTCCCTTCATTGCATCTCTAGCATTTATACATAGGTTCATGATGACTTGAACGAGCTGTGTATCGTTTGCGTGGATATTGATGGGGGGTTCCGTAGTGACTAGAGAAATGGGTACCGTTGAGGAAATAACGGGTTTGAGTAATTTTATAATGTCGTTTAGCTCGGCATTCAAATTGATAAGACTGCTGCTATAACCGGAGCCTCGACAAAACGCGAGGAGTTGCGCCACGATTTCCTTGCCACGTGTTCCCGCGCGTTCGACTTGCTTTAAATAATCTGTCAGCGTTTGGTCCCTGTTTTTCTCCAAATAGGCGAGGCTCAAACCTGTAAAGCCCAAGACGCTGGTTAACAGATTATTGAAATCGTGCGCGATGCCACCGGTTACCTGGCCAATAAGTTCCAGTTTTTGCGCATGTTCCAGTCTTTTGCGCAGTAGTTCTTTCTCTAGATCGGCCTGGCGTTTCTCTGTGATATCGGTGACGATAGAATAAACGCCGTTGACATTTCCCTTGTTGTCATACTCCGGGAAGTACTGTGTTTGCGCATAGCGTATTTCGCCGCTTGGAGAGGTGACTTGTTGTTCATAAAACACCTTCTGTCCTTGAAGGGCTTGTGCCAAATGTGTACTCAGCTCCACATATGCCTGCTCTCCCGCTAGCGCTTTTACGCTCTGACCGATGATTGATGATCGGGGCTGTTGATACCAGAGTTCGTATGCGGCGTTTACGTATTTATAGTAGCCTTGGGCATCAATTTCAGCGATGAGCACGGGCAGCGAATCGGTGACAGTTTCAAATTGCCCTTTGAGGCGCTTTGAATATTCGCGTTGCTGACTTAGTTCGTCGACTTTCTTTTCCAGCTTTCTACCGAGTACCTCAGCATGTTGATTGTGGAATTGTCGCTCGTCTATTTCGATATCCGATTTTTCCTGTGTTGCCGTCTGATTTAAGATGACTAGTAGCTCTTCCATATCGAGTGGTTTGATGAGAAAGTGCGAAGCACCCAAAGACAAGCCAAGTCTTTTGTCTCGTTCTTCGGTATAAGTTGCGGTATAAAAAACAATAGGGATGTGTTTTGTGCTGACGTTGCTTTTCAGGTTTTTACACAATTCATAGCCATCCATTACGGGCATGAGGACATCACTAATAATAATGTCGACTTGCTGTTCGCTAGCGATTGCAAGCGCCTCCTCGCCGTTGGCGGCGTCGAAAACTTCATATCCGTTACCTTCCAGAAAATCTTGCAATAGCACGCGAGAGTCTTCAGTATCTTCAACAATAAGTACCCTCAAGCGTAATCTCCGAGATAATGTTCGATTTGGCTGATTACGCGATTGGGGTCTATCGGTTTTTCAATATAACCGGTGCATCCAGCTTCGATGAGTTTTTCACGGTCGCCGGCCATGGCGTACGATGTCATGGCGATGATAGGGATGTCATGAATTTTTTCCCGAATTCGGCGCAATACTTCGGTTCCGTCTATATCAGGAAGCTGTATGTCCAAAATGATTAATTCTGGTGAAGAACTGAATGCAAGCTCACAACCTAACAATCCTGTTTCTGCTCTTATAGTTTTGTAACCATGAGCCTCAAGGATGAAGGTAATTAACTCCATGTTATTATCATTGTCTTCGATGATGAGGATATTCCTCATTGGTTTCCTCCAGAACGGTTGCTCCATTTTTTGTATATATAAATACCTCAAATCAGTCGACAATCCATCTGCTTTGAGTTCCCAAGTGTTAGTGTGTAATAGTTATGTTGTTGCCAGGTTGTTTACTACACCATTAATTTTACCCATAAAGGTCGACGGGTCTATGGGCTTTTCTATGTAGCCACTACATCCGGCCTCAATTAATCTTCTGTGTTCTCCCGATAAGGCGTAAGACGATACGGCGATGATAGGCGTATTCGGCGTGCCTTCCAGGCTTCTCAATATTCTGAGTACTTCTATTCCATCAATGTCCGGTAGCTGTATATCTAGCAAAACCAAGTCCGGTGTCGTTGTCATAAAGGACTCAACGCCGTCCATGCCTTGAGTGGCGCGGTGAGTTTGAAAACCATGGCGTTCAAGAATAAAAGTAATCAGTTCCATATTGTTTGCATTGTCTTCTATAACCAGGGCGGTTTTCATATTGCTTCCTTGATGTCAGGGTGGAGCTCCCTTATGTCATTACTGATCAATAGCGAAAAGCAGCTCCCTTCGCCGGGAACACTGTTTACTTCGATACAACCACCGAGAATTTCTGTTACCAGTTTTCGAGTAAGATACAAGCCTAGCCCTGTTCCTCCAGCTTTAACTTTAAGGTGTGAGGAAAGTCGTTCGAATGCCTCGAAACATTCTTCAATCTGATCCTTTGGAATTCCTATTCCCGTATCAGTTACGCTAATTCTTGTAAAGCGGTTACCGCTGTGTACGTCGATCGCTATGCGTCCATTTTCTGTATATTTGACGGCATTGGAAACGATATTGGAAATTGCCTGTGAAAGCCGTTTATTGTCAGAGTATAGTGTGACATCGGAAAGATTGTTTATCTCCAGACGCAGTCCTTTCTTGGTGATATTTTCCATCTGACTGCTAAGTACGTCTTCGATAATGTTCTTCAATCGACACTCCTGAGGGTAAACGTCGATACGATGCCCCTCCAACTTGGCTATGTCGATGACATTGACAATTAATTCCAATAGATGTCGCGCTGAATTATTAACGCGCTCCAATTGTGATTGTTGTTTGTTGTTTAGATCGCCGGACATGCCTTGCAAAATAATGCCGGTAAATCCGATGATAGAGTTTAATGGCGTTCTCAATTCGTGTGACATCGAAGCGATAAACAAAGATTTTAGCTTGTCCAATTCCAGTAGGCGTTGGTTGGCGATCTCCAGGTTGTGTGTTCGTTCTGTGACTTTTTGTTCTAGCTGCTGATTAATATCCTGTAGTTCTTCGATGAGTTCGTCTCGTTCATTGCGTACTCTTAGCGAGTCAATGCCATAGGAAAGATCGTTGGCCAATTCCTCTAGCATTTGTATTTCGTCATAACTTGCGTTGCTGCCTGTCTCGCTATAGATATTTATGACGCCAAGGCTTGTATCTCCCACTTTGAGTGGAAGTGAAATAGTCGAATTGAATTGTAAGGTCTTTGCATCTGGCCAGCAGGTTTTGCATGCAAGTTTATTGGGAATGTTATTGTTAATGAGCGTAATTCCATTATCGATAGCCTTGCTGACACTGGCGCAATTAAATCTATGATCGGAACAATTAAGAGCAATATGAGTTTCGTAATTTTGTTCTTTCCCGGCATGTGCGATTATCTGGAGTTTGTTGTCGCTGCTGTCGGTGATTAAACCAACCCATACCTGCCGATAATGTTTCTGCTCCACAAGTATATCGCATATGGCCTGGCACAACTCCTCCTCGGAACGGGCGCCTGTTAGTGCATGGTTTCCCGCGCTAACCATCATGAGACTTCTATTGATAACCGCGTGCACTTGCTCTAATTCTCGTCGTTTCAATAATTCAAACCGAAAGTTAGAATTTATTCTTTCCAGGGTGCTTTCTTTCTGTTCCAGTTCCTTTTTCAAGATGACGGTTGTGTCTTGCAAAGCAGAAATCAATGCCTGCTCGTCAACTGGGCGATGAGTAAGCTTGTATATGCTCAACAGCTTCGCAATTAATTGATGTTCATTGGCAGGAATTGTTACGCACTCGATAAAACCGGCTTTGTAACTTGCGGCGAAATCTGTTTTAGCGTCGCCGGAAAACGTGATGACGGGGGTGTGTTGCATGTCTATCATACTGGAAAGCACATGCATGGCTTCGATATTTGAATCTAGTGAATCTTCGACATATATAACGACAATATCAGGCCTGGCGATCTCCATGGTACGAATCGCTGTTTCAATATTTGCGCAAAAGACAACAGAAAACGCATCTGCAAAGGCCTTGCTTGTTAAAAATGCTATGTCGTTTGCACGGCCAACACAAAGTATCAGTGGTTTACCTTGATTAATATCAGGTTTATAAGATAGTTCGCGGTTTTGCTTTTGAGGAGTAGGAGTGGGGTTACTTAATAGGCTTTCATGCGTCTCATACATTGCCGTCTATAATCCATTTTAATTTTGTCCATAAGCTTACTGAAAATATATACGTGTCCGAGGGAAAGTCAACTTGTTCTCTGGGAAATTTGCCGCGAGTGAGTGCTTAGCTGTAGCTGTATGAGGAATGTTCTATTTGTCGTTTGTCGATGGTTGCGGCAAGGTTTTACCAGGATTGAGTATGTTCTTGGGGTCGAATAGTTTTTTGATGTCATGCATTAATGCTAGTGCATTTGGCTCCAGTTCTCTATCTACAAAGTCGCGTTTTTCCAGACCGACGCCGTGTTCCCCTGAAAGGCTGCCATTAAGTTGCAGCACAAGGGCGAAGACCGCATCAAGGCACTTTTCAGCATTACGCATTTGCTGAGGATCATCGGGATCAACCAGGAGATTGACATGGATATTGCCGTTTCCGGCATGACCGAAGTTAACGATTTTGACGTCGTATATCCCGCTAAGTGATTCGAGGCCTTCGATCAGATCAGGAATTCGCGAAACAGGTACAACGACATCTTCATTGATTTTCTTTGGTGCCACTTTGCGCAATGCGGGGGAAAGTGCTTTACGCGTTCTCCACAAGGCAGCTTCCTGTTCTTGTGTGTTTGCGATGGTGAGTGACATTAATCCTGAATTGGATGCAGAATTTTTTACCTGATTCACAGCGTCGTCGATACCGGCGATAGGCCCGTCCACTTCTATCATCAACATTGCACCGGCATCTGCAGGCAAATCCGCGTTTGAATAGTGGCGTATCATGTCGATGGCAGCGCCATCGATGAATTCGAGAGCGCAAGGTGTAATTGGCTGCGCCATTATTGAAGATACAGCACGCGCTGCGCTGTGCATGTCGGAATATAGCGCTTGCATGACGCGTCTTGTTTCAGCTAGAGGCGTCAACTTTAAAGTGGCTTCCGTGATGATTGCCAGTTGTCCTTCTGAGCCTATCAAAAGACGGGTTAAGTCATAGCCGACGACACCCTTGGTTGTATATGTCCCGGTCTTGATGGCTTTGCCGCTACCAGTGATCGCTCGTAAGCCCAGAGTATTTTCCCGCGGTGTGCCGTATTTTACGGCGCGTGGCCCGGCCGAGTTGTAGGCGAGGTTGCCACCTATTGTGCAAAACGCGCTACTGGTGGGGTCTGGCGGCCAAAAAAAACCTTCAGCTGACGCGGCTTTTTGCAGTGCGTCATTGGTTACGCCAGGTTGAACAGTCGCTACGCGATTATCCCGATCCACACTAATGATACTGTCCATCTGTTCCAGGGATAAGACTACACCACCGCTTATGGGCACGGTGGCTCCGGTGGTGCCAGTCCCTCGTCCACGAGGAATAAGTGGAATAGTGAATTCATTGCAGAGAAGAACGAGTTGTTGTATCTGCTCACTGTTTTGAGCGAACACCACGGCATCGGGCAAGGCGTGACGACGGCTATTGTCGAACCCGTAAGCCCAGCAGTCTTCGGGACTGGTTAATAGTTTTTCGTTGCCAAACAATTCCGCAAGTCTGGATAGAAAATTATTTGGCAGAGGTGTTTTCGCCATCGGTGAGCTGTATTGGGGTCTGTTCCTTAAAGGGAATGACGGTTAGTTCCTTGTCATCTGATGTGCGTACATCTCCGTCAGACGGAGTCGTATTGGCCTGTCTTATCGACTTGGACGAGTTTCGCAACACATCACTGATATCCGACGGAAGAGGCTCAAACAGCGCAACGGTAGACGTAATGCCTTTAATCTTATTTACTTTATCTTTGATCTGGTCGGCTTCTTCGGGAGAGACTAGTCCCATTAAATAAACAACTCCATCGGACGTTACCACCCGCGCACGAGTGAGCAAGCCGCGATTGGCAATTAAAATACTTTTCACTTTGGCGTTTAGCCATGTATCCGCTGCGCGTTGTTCAACGCTGATTGGCTTTTTGATTTGCACTTCATTGTATATTTCCCGCACATTACGCATGGAGTAGACGACATTTCCCGCGTGGACGCGCATATCAGCACTTGGTGCTTCGCCGGTTAAAAGCACAATGCCGTTAAAGCTGGTGATATTGATGCGGACATGCTTGCCAATTACCTTGTCGGAGTAAATGGCATCGGTGGCTCGGAGTTCGACGATCTCGTCTTCAATAATGCTTTCCAGGGGGCGCCGGTCGTTGACTACGGTAACGCCCGCACCTGCTACGGTGCCTGCCACGAGAAAGGGTGTGCACCCACTCAAACCCAGCTGTGCTACCAAAGCGATAAGGAAAAAATGTCTTTTAGTGAACATGTATTCTAAAAACCGTCTGCTGTAATCGCGTTTTTGAGCCATTGTATCTCAAACTGCTCCTCATTGGGTTGAATCGCAACCACATCGAATCGCATCGGGATCTTATCGTATAGGCCGTGCACCTGTGCATAGTTAACAGCCGTACGTATTAATTTGCGCTGTTTTGAATAACTTACCTGCGCAACCGATTCCCCGTGTGATGGCGTACTACGGTATTTGACCTCGACAAAGACAAGAGTTTCCTGATGACGGCAGACTAGATCAATTTCACCCATCTTGCAGAAATAGTTCCGTGTTATGACGTCTAGCCCCTGATTTTGCAGATAGGTCTCCGCCATGCGTTCAAACTTCTCGCCAGTGGAGCGGGACATAGGCCTAAAAGCTGGATAGGGTCGGAGTAAGTGCTAATACTTCTGGTTTTCCGCTGGTAAAACGTGCCCACGTCAGGTCTCGTTCCAGCCGGTTATTCAGTGCCATGTGGATAATTCCGGTTGCACCATTGAGTCGCGCACTGGTGTTTCCGCGTAACCAGTTGATGTAGTACAAAACATTATAAGCATCTACGCCGAGGGCGTAGAGACGGCCAAGTTGCTGGGCGTTTTTCCTGAAGGTTCGATAAACTTCACCGCGTACAGGCGAAGCGTTGTTGCCGACCAACGTCCATGGCATATCACCAATCAAAACCCCATTCATATCGCGATCAGCGCCGCGATCAATTTTACCGCTGAAGGCATGAGAGGTTGTATAGATTGGCAGATCACCCGCGTTAAAGAACTTCAATTGCGGCGGTATCAAGCGTGCCTGTCTTGGAAATGCGCCCATGAATATAAAGTCGATATCCTGTCTGCGTCGTGCTTCGAAGGCCAGTTTTGCGCCGAGTAATCCCGAGAGATTTTTTTTGCGCTGTTCGCTTTGATCTATGTTCAACATCTTGGTAATAGATGTTGAAAAATCATTATTCTTCGAAGGGTAACGTTCCTCGGTCACAACCACACCGCCAAGTTGCTCCCAGCGTTGGCGAAATGCGATGACAACACGGTCGCCCCATGAACCTTCTGGAACAATGATGGCGGCCTCGTTATGGCCATCGAACCACGCGCGTTGTGCCACCTGCGTGGCCTCGTCTTCCGGTGATAGGCCAAACTGGTAGAGATTTGGCGCAAAAAAGTTTTCATCCTCAACGTGATTGAGAGCAAGAACGGGTATGGATAGCTGCGCGTTTGCAGCTAGCTCGGTAATGTTCTTCTTGTCGAGAGGGCCGACAACTATCGTCGCACCACCTGCGACGGCTTCGTTGTAAAGCTCTTGTATGGGTTTAGTACCGGCAGTGTTGTGGAGGCTGATGACTGGTTTGTCATTCGTGTCTTTCGCGTGATAAAAAGCCGACAGAAACCCGTCGCGAATCGCTTGCGCAGCGCTGGCAAACGGGCCCTCGGTAGGCAATAAAATCGCAATATGGCTGAGATTGGGAGGAGTATTATCTACTGGCGGCGCCAGACCCGCCAGTAAGGTCTCACTGGCTGGGTGGTTGCTATAACGTATACGCCAGTTTCTAATAACGCCTGATAAGCGCAACGGGTCTTTTGTTTCCTGTAAATGCAAGCTTAGCTGCATCCAGCCCTTGCCAACAACCGACGGCGTTTTGTCCATCAGCTCGCGAAGTTCTTTAGCTGGCAGTAGTGCAAGGTTTTCAATTATCGCTTGCTCATTTGCCTGACGTTGTTCGTCGGTAGTCAGTAAATTGTGCAGATTCATGTGTTGAATCGCCGCTTCTGTATAATTCTGCTTTAGTTTCAGCGCAGAAATACGTGTTTGCAGAAATTCCACCAGCAATTCAGTAGGCGTTTTCTCTTCTATCGAACCAAGTATAAATAGCGCAGGGTCTGCCTGGCGTTCAACGACGCGTATGCGTGCCTGCAAAATAGCCGCTTCTGCAAATTCTGCTTGTTCCGGTTGTATATCCATGTCAATTAAAATACGAGTGGCCTGAGCGGTGTTGCCAGAGTTTATCATTAATCTGACGGCCTTGAACTTGAGTTGTTCCCTATGTGGACTCGACTTAGTATCGGCAATGCTGTTATACAGCAGGGCAGCCTCGGCTAATTGCCCATTTTCAACTAAGGCCTGCGCCTGATCTTCGTTGACGTCATTCTGGTCCTTGATTTCAATCTTGGGTTTCATTGCGCCGGGAGCCGTGGGCTTGCTAGGCCCGGAAGAACATGAGGCCATGAAAATGATCACGGCAAACGCCAGTGTTGCGCCTAACAGTCGTTGAAAACCCAAAGTTATTCTCGCCATATACTTAGTGTGGTGGATGTAAAGTATTGTCATAAGGGGGTTAAGTGTCAAATTCCAGTGGTATTCTCTATATCGTCGCGACCCCGATCGGCAACTTGCAAGATTTGTCCCCACATGCGATCACCGTGTTAAAAGAGGTGGGTTTGATCTGGGCGGAGGACACGCGTCATACGCGAAAACTATTAACTCACTTTGCGATCGATACGCCGACGAAAGCATTGCACGAGCATAATGAATCCGATATTAGTGCACAGGTGTGTGACATATTGGAATCGGGGCAGAGTTGTGCGCTCGTTTCCGATGCAGGTACACCTCTTATTAGTGATCCCGGTTTTGTTTTAGTTCGCGAGGCGCATCGCCGTGGTATACGGGTTTCGCCTATACCCGGGCCGAGTGCGGTGATTGCGGCCTTGAGTGCGTCTGGTTTGCCTTCAGATCGTTTTGTGTTTGAGGGATTTCTTCCACATAAGTCTCATGCGCGACAGGAGAAGTTGAAAAAGTTACAACGGGAAACGGGCACACTGGTTTTCTATGAGTCGCCTCGTCGTTTGAAAGAGTGTGTTGACGATATGTGTTCGGTGTTTGGCGCTGAGCGGCGTGTGGTGTTGGCGCGCGAGCTCACCAAGATTTATGAAACCATTCATCAGTCGAGTGTTGGGGAGATGCAACAGTTTTTGGCTGAGGATGATGATCAGAGTCGAGGTGAGGCGGTGTTGTTGGTGGAGGGTTGTAAAGACGCACCGTCTGATGAGGTAAATGTCATGCTCGAAGATCTGTTGCAGGTGCTCGGTGATGAGTTACCGGTGAAACAGGCGGCGGGTATTGCAGCGAAGCTGAGTGGTCGCAAGAAGAATGAGCTTTATCAGGAGTTGTTACGGCTTAAGGGTTGAATGTTGGGAGCTGTTTTGCCGGGGTTTCCGCTGAGTGTGGTCTAGACGCTTGGCGTTTTGATTTATGTGACTGCGTCAGGCATTGTGGCGGGGCTTTTCGCAAAACTCGCTGTGAATCCTTTCCAGCTTCGCTGAAAAGTCCAGGGCACACATCCGTGTGTGCCCGTTCGTTTCGGGAACACCGAAACTCACCCCTGTACGCTCGACGGCCGCGTCCATGCGGCCGTCGGTTTTGCGAAAAGCCCCGCCACAACACCCTCCTTGCACATCAAAACGCCAAGCGTCTAGACCACACTCAGCTATTTGGGTGGACGAATTATTTTCTACTAGGTTTCTATGCGGCTTGCCTGTTCAAACTGGAACTTCTTGTTTCAATTAAACCAAACAATTTTGTTGGTGTTGAGAATGTTTTTCCAAAGCCACCACCTAGCTAGCATTGTGACTGAGGCGTGGGTAGTAAATTGGCGGTGCAAGGAGGGTATTGAGGGCGTTTGTCTTGCAAAACCGTCGGCCGCATGGACGCGGCCGTCGAGCTCCCATGGATGGGTTCACAGCGTGTTTTGCAAGACAAACGCCCTCAATATCCGACGCCGTACCAAAGACAATTTACTACCCACGCCTCAGTCACAATGCGACAACCCCGCCCTAAAACTAAAAGTCAGAAAAACTCAAAACCCATCAGACGAGTTATTCAACATGCTGTCATCGGCACGAAATTCGTCATTCGGTGGCATTTGCAGATAGAAACCCTTCTCGGACAGGCTTTGCAACACATCGCCGCTATTCGCGCGCGCCAATTTGCGATCTGGGGTGATATCAAGATCCATGGCCTTGATCAGGCGACCGGTGATTTGGGTAAGGCCTACAGGTAATGTGCTGACGGCCTGATCTTCATCCTCATGATGAGGGACATAGAGATACATTCCCTCTTTTTTAGAGCACCGGAAAATCAGACACTTCATCACATCACCTCACTTACTAACTCAGAAAAACTCAAAACTGCGCTGTTATAACAGAATCGTCCCTCCACCTCTAATCCATCGACACAGAACTGCCCCTGCGAGGGTATAATAGCCGCCGAGTTGGCCAGACAGTCGCTGTTGCCTTTGGCAATGGAGGAAAGTCCGGGCTCCACAGGGCAGAGTGCCAGCTAACGGCTGGGAGGCGTGAGCCTACGGAAAGTGCAACAGAAAGGATACCGCCTGCCTCGGCAGGTAAGGGTGAAATGGTGCGGTAAGAGCGCACCGCGTCGGTGGCAACACTCGGCGGCGATGGTAAACCCCACTCGGAGCAAGACCAAATAGGGGAACAATGGCGTGGCCCGCGCTGTTCCCGGGTAGGTTGCTTGAGGTGCATGGTGACATGCATCCCAGATGAATGACTGTCCGCGACAGAACCCGGCTTATCGGCCAACTCTTTTTTTAAAATAATTGAATTTCACGTTCTACGCTGTTTGTGTTTATATGAAACGCATTCAGCGAATTTCGTGAAAAATCACCGCAAAACCATGCATGTGTCGCAACTCAATGACAGTTGTTTTCAACAGCTGGTGATCTATAGGATAGTGGATGGATCTGTTAGACAGGATCCTCAGGCCAGATACTATCCATACAAGGAGGTTTATATCCTCATGAAAAATTCTTCGTTTATTCGATATATATTGGTTGTTGCTATTTTGGCCCTCAGTGCGTGTGCAACCACGCCAGAGCCAGTAGTGGTTGAAGAAAAGCCAGCTGAAATCGTGGTAGAGCAAGCAGCAGTCGCGCCCGAGCCTGAACCTGCGCCAGCGGTAACCCAGGTGGAAGTGGCACCGGAACCAGAGCCTGTCGTTCCGCCTTCATCACGGGAGATACGCTTTGAGTATGATTCGAGTGATATCAGTGCCGAGTTTGCAGCGCTGATTGATGAACATGCGGCTTTTCTCAGCCAACATGCTGATCAATCATTAACACTGGTAGGTCATGCTGATGAGCGTGGTTCCGATGAGTATAACCAGTCGCTCGGTCAGCAGCGTGCCGATGCTATCCGTGAAGCTTTGGTTGCCCGTGGCGTGCGTGCCGAGCAATTAGTGACTCAAAGCCTGGGTGAAAAGCAGCCCAAAGTGAAGGCGAGTGGCGAAGAGGCATGGAAGGCCAATCGCAGAACTGCATTTGTCTACAGCGAACAATCGAGTGGTGTCGCTGAAAATCAGGACGCATCGAAACAGATGTTTGTTTCCGACAACTAGTTATCCGCGGCCAAGTAAGAAGGAGCCCCGTCTCACAACGGGGCTTTTTTTTATGCGCGGGAAATATAGTCGCCGCTTTCGGTGTTGATCTTGATAACTTCACCAGGTTCGAGATATTCCGGGACTTGCACTACGAGTCCGGTAGGCATGGTGGCGGGCTTGGTGCGGGCGGAAGCGGACGCGCCCTTGATGCCTGGTGAGCATTCGCTTATCGGCATCACGACGGTAGCGGGTAATTCTATGCCGATGATATTGTCGTCGGCGATTAAGGCATAAATGCCTTCAAGTCCATCGACGATAAAAGGGAGTTCTTCATAAAGCGTTTCTTCCGCGAGGGTAAATTGCTCATACGACTCATTGTCCATAAAGGTGCAGCCATCGGCGTCGCGAAACAATAATTGCACCGGGCGGCGCGCGAAATCCACAAGATCGATGTGTTCATCGCCCTTGTAACTGCGCTCATATTTTTGCCGGGTCACAATATTGTGGCCGCGTGTCTTATAGAGTGTGTTACCGCTTCGGGAAGACGGTGACTGCACCGTAACGTTCTTGACCAGAATATTCTGCCCATCAACCTGGATGACCATGCCTTTCTTCAATTCTTGCGCTTTCATGCCTGTTTAGCTCTTTGTGTAAAAGTGGGAGACGGAAAAATAAATCATGTGCGACATCTTTTCAAAAACTCCTTTCAATTAGTTGGTGCCAACTAACTTTTCTGTTGATTGTGTCCGAAGGTGCAGTAGTCCGGAAAAAATAGCTTGCTATAGTGCCGCAACAATTGACCTATAGAAATTCATTTTTGTATCGATAGTACGCGCTAACTCCTTCTGTATGAAGGAGTTGTTTGTGAGAAAAAGTTGCCAATTTTTCGTCGTTTTCCTTGAAAGCACTTGCACCGGGGGCTATAGTGTAACGAAGTGGGATATTGTGCAATAATGTGGGATGAAGTGGCACAAAGTGTGTTGGAGAAGCGTATTTGTTCCGCGGCGTAAGTTCTTTAAGTCTCGACAGTAAAGGTCGAATGGTGATGCCTAGCCGCTATCGGCAGAAGTTGCAGGAGATGTGCGACGGACAGCTGATAGTGACGGTTGATCTCGACCATTGTCTGATGATTTACCCCTTGCCCGAATGGGATCGAATTGAAGCCGAAATCTCGGCCCTTCCCAGCCTGAATCCTCAAGCAAAAAAATTGAAACGTTTGATTGTTGGTCACGCGACTGATGTTGAAATGGATGGTAGCGGACGCCTGTTGATTCCGCCACCTCTGCGTGGATTCGCAGAACTGGACAAGCATGTCGTATTAATTGGCCAAGGCGCGAAGTTTGAGCTTTGGGACGAATCACTTTGGAGTGAAAAGCGCGATACCTGGATGGATGAAGATATAGATTTAAGCAATCTACCATCGAACATGGAAAATCTGTCGTTCTGATTTCATGGGCGAAGGCAAACATCTATCGGTACTGTTAAACGAGGCGCTTGATGCATTAGCCATAGTTCCTGATGGAACGTATGTCGATGGCACGTTTGGTCGGGGCGGTCACGCCAGGGCAATACTGAAAAGGCTGGGAGAAAGCGGCCGATTGTATGCGCTGGACAAGGACCCGGACGCCCTGAAGTTTGCGCAGGAAGTGCTGGAGGCAGATGGTAGGTTTGTAATCGTGCAAAGCAGTTTTGCCGAACTTGGTGGGCGAGTGCAGCAGTGGGGATTGCAGGGCAAGGTCAATGGCGTATTGCTGGATCTTGGCGTGTCGTCGCCGCAGTTAGATGAAGCGCATCGCGGATTCAGTTTTCGGCACGATGGTCCCCTGGACATGCGCATGAATCCAGATGAAGGAATAGGCGCAGCGCAGTGGCTACAAAAAGTAAAAGAAGCCGAACTTGCTGACATTATAAAACGCTATGGCGAGGAGCGTTACGCAAAACGAATCGCCAGGGCAATAGTAAAAGCACGTGAAGAGCGGAGTATTCAAACAACAAAACAATTGGCGGACATTGTAGCGGCAGCACATCCCGCATGGGAAAAAGGTAAGCACCCTGCAACCCGTACATTTCAAGCAATAAGAATTCATATTAACCGCGAGCTGGAGGATTTGGAGAGAGGGCTGGAACAGGCGCTGGAGGCGCTGGCGCCCGGTGGGCGTCTTGTTGTAATCAGTTTTCACTCTCTGGAGGATCGCATGGTAAAGCGATTTATGCAGAAGCACAGTCAGGGGCCACAAGTGCCGCCTGGTTTGGCTGTGCGCGAAAGTGATATGCATCGGTCATTAAAGCGAATCGGAAAAATGCTTACACCAGGTGACGAGGAGCTGAATACCAATCCTCGCGCCAGAAGTTCGCGTATGCGCGTTGCGGAGAAGTTGTAATGACGACGGCAACATCTAAAACGAAAGGATTGACGACATGGGTAAACATGATCGTCGTTGCCTGCGTTTTGTCGTCGGCGCTGGCCCTGGTTTATGCGAAGCATGTTAATCGCAATCTGTTTATAGAATTACAGGAGACGATGAGTCAGCGAAACGACCTGAATGTTGAGTGGGGTCGTCTGCAACTCGAACAGAGCACTTTTACAACACACAGTTATATAGAAAACAGGGCGAGACAGGAGCTCGGTATGGTATTGCCGCAGCAAAACGAAATCGTAATGGTGAGACCATGAAGAAGCAGCAGACGGTGGATCAATTCGTCTGGCGGCGTCGCTTGGGATTTGCTGCTGTTTTTGCGTCCGCGCTTTATCTCTCCTGGCATGCCTTCAATATTCAGGTGCTCAATAACGACTTTTTGCGTACCCAGGGTGATATGCGTCATTTGCGCACGGAAAGTATCAATGCAACGCGTGGCATGATTCTCGATCGCAACGGTGAGGCGCTAGCGGTAAGTACGCCGGTTGCCTCTGTTTGGGCCAACCCGGAAAAGTTTGCGCCTACGCCTGCACAATGGTCACGTCTCTCAGAAATGCTCAATCGGCCGGTTGCCGAATTAAAACGGCAAGTAGAAAAACGCAGCAATAAGGAATTCGTTTATTTAAAGCGCCATATCGATCCCGATCTTGCCAATCAAATAGACGCGTTGAAGATCGCGGGCGTAGATTTGCAAACCGAGTATCGCCGTTATTATCCTTCAGGCGAAGTCGCAGGACATTTGATCGGCTTTACTAATGTCGATGATAAAGGTCAGGAAGGCCTGGAGTTGGCCTTCGAAGAAAGACTCGCCGCAAGTACCGGCAAGCGCAGAGTCATTCGCGATAACCAGGCCAATACCATACGTACCCTGGAAATGATTAAGGCAGCGAGTCCGGGCCATGATGTTTATCTAAGTATTGATCGACGTCTGCAATACATTGCCTACCGTGAATTGAAGAAGGCGGTCGTTGCTAATAACGCGAGCTCAGGAAGTCTGGTGATGTTGGACACCGTCACCGGTGAAGTGATCGCGCAGGTCAATCAGCCTGCCTTCAATCCCAATAACCGTTCGCAATTTCAGACAGAAAATTATCGCAATCGCTCTGTTGTGGACGTGTTCGAGCCGGGTTCAACCATTAAGCCTTTTACTATCGTTGCTGCATTGAAGGCCGGCAGTATCGCAACAGATACGATGGTCGATACCTCGCCAGGTTATCTGCGTGTCGATGACAGCACTATAAAAGATGTGCGCAATTTCGGCATGCTTGATGTGCCGGGAATCATTCAGAAATCCAGCAATGTTGGCGTAACGCAGATCGCCTTGCGTGTACCTAAGGAGTCCATGTGGGAAACTTTGTCTGATTTTGGTTTTGGTGATTTGACTGCCAGTGGCTTTCCTGGTGAGAGTGCCGGTGTGTTGCCGTTCTTCGGTACCTGGAATCGGGTTGAGCAAGCGACACTATCCTATGGATATGGGCTTTCGGTTACTGCCCTGCAGTTAGCGCAAGCCTATTCGGTACTTGCTAATGGCGGCGTGATGAAGCCGATTTCCTACGAAAAAGTTAATGAAGCACCAAAGGGAAAGCGCGTCATAGAAGAAAGTATCGCACGCAATGTGGTGAAAATGATGGAAGGCGTTGTATCGCGTGAAGGCACGGCATACAAAGCGGCGATTGAAGGCTATCGCGTGGCGGGTAAAACCGGCACGGTAAAGAAGTTGGGTGCGGATGGTTATACAGAAGACAAATATTTAGCAACCTTTGCAGGAATCGCCCCTGCAAGTTCACCAAGATTGGCAGTGGTGGTCACCATCGATAATCCAGGCAATGGGGACTATTACGGAGGAAAAATTGCCGCGCCGATTTTTTCGAACGTAGTGTCTGAAGCGCTGCGGATTATGAATGTGCCACCGGATAATGTGTATACCGAGCCACTACGTATGACACAGGCAGGGAGACATTTATGATTTCTGCGCGAAAATTGACGACTTCCCTGTCCCGCCTTATGGCGGATTTTGCGCATATTGAGGAAGCTCAAGATTGTGATGTGTCCGGCGTCGCCATGGACAGTCGTGCAGTGAAAAGTGGAGATATCTTTCTCGCGTGCCGTGGTGCTAATGGCGCAACACATGGTGTTGAGTTCTGCGATATGGCAATTGCGAAAGGGGCAATCGCAATTGCGGTCGACGATGAAGGCAGCGAGCAAAGTAAAGCCATTTCTGAATTGCGTGCGAAATATGATCTACCGATATTTCCCGTACGCGGATTGAATCAAAAAGCTGGTTTGATCGCGGCACGTTTCTTTGGTCAGCCTTCGCAAGCGCTGAATGTGTTCGGTATAACCGGCACAAACGGTAAAACATCGGTATCGCAATTCCTTGCGCAGTGTTTTACGTCACTGGGACGGCCATGTGGTGTTATTGGCACTTTGGGCTCAGGTATGTGGGGGAGTCTTCATGATTCCGGTCATACCACGCCAAGTGCAGTTGCTGTACAGCAAACGATTTACGACATGTCGCAACAACAGGCAAGCGAGCTGGTAATGGAAGTGTCGTCTCACGGGCTTGAACAGGGCCGAGTGAATGGCGTGGAATTTAATGTAGCCGTACTGACAAATCTCAGTCGAGACCATCTCGATTATCACGGCACAATGGAAAACTATGCTTTGGCAAAAGCACTGCTGTTTAAGCAAAGCCAATTAACTGCAGCCGTTTTGAATCTCGACGACGCCTTTGGTCGCAACTTGTGCAGGCAAACACCTGATGGTGTGGAGCGAGTCGGCTACAGCCTGGAACTGGATTCGTCTGAACTGGTTGATAAGTTGGTCAGTGGGCGCATTGCATCGCTTGGTCATACAGGAATAGTCATGGATGTCACGTCACCGTGGGGGGGCGGCGAAATCCGATCCAGCTTGCTTGGTCGATTTAATGCGCAAAATATATTAGCCGTACTCTGTTCGCTGCTGGTGAGTGGTGTTTCATTCAAACAGGCTGCGAATCTGCTTGCCGAGATCAAGGCGCCCCCTGGGCGTATGGAAACATTTCAGGTCGAAAATGCACCGCTCGTTGTTGTTGACTACGCCCATACGCCTGACGCACTCGAAAACGTTCTGGCTACCTTGCGTGAACATTGTCAGGGCGAGGTTTGGGTTGTGTTTGGCTGCGGTGGTAATCGCGATCGTGGCAAACGTCCCCAGATGGGGGCGATTGCTGAGACGTTTGCCAATCGGGTTATCGTTACGGATGACAATCCCCGTCGTGAAAATGCCCAACAAATCGTGGACGATATTTTGTCTGGAATAAGAAATATTGGAGCTATTCGCGTCGAACACGACCGAGAGCAGGCGATTATGATGGCGATTCAACAGGCCGCGACGCAGGATATGGTATTGATAGCCGGCAAGGGCCACGAGGATTATCAGATCGTCGGCGATGAAGTGCGACATTTTAGTGATAAAGAAGTGGTTGAGCGCGTATTGGGGGTGGCAGCCTGATGCAAGTGCTGAATGAATGGACATTGCAATCTGCGGCTCAAGTTCTGGGATGTGAGGCGCCAGCTAATGACGCAAAATTTAGTGGCGTGAGTACGGACACTCGCACGATCAAGCCGGGTGATTTGTTTTTTGCCATTACAGGCGAAAATTTTGATGGCCACGAGTATGTTGGCAAAGCGGCAGAGCAAGGCGCGGTGGCGGCAGTCGTCAGTCGAGAAACAGTAGTTTCGATTCCTCAACTGAAAGTTGACGATACACGTATCGCCCTGGGTGCGCTGGCAGCCGCGCATCGCAAGAAATTTAAAAAGCCAGTTATCGGATTGACCGGTAGCAATGGAAAGACCACTGTTAAAGAATTGCTTAGCGCGATTCTAGCGCGCTGTGGAAAAGTTCTGGCGACGGCAGGAAATTTTAATAACGATATCGGATTGCCTCATACACTATTTCGCCTGCAGTTGGATGAAGACTTTGCAGTGCTTGAAATGGGGGCAAATCATCCCGGCGAGATCGCTTATTTGAGCGCGATTGCGAGTCCTGATGTAGCGATACTCAATAATGCCGGCGCGGCGCATCTTGAAGGTTTTGGTTCGCTACAGGGCGTAGCCAAGGCAAAAGGTGAAATTTTTGAAAACCTATCGAGTAAAGCTGTCGCTGTAATTAATCGCGACGATGACTTCGCAGATTATTGGCTCGGCATTACACGCCATTGTAAACGCATCGGGTTTGGTATCGAGAACACGACAGCGGAAGTACGCGCGAGTGATTTGTTGCACAGCAATGAGGGAGTTGCTTTTCGCCTGCACATTGCTCAACAGAGCCTGGAAGTCAATCTAGCTTTATTTGGTCGGCACAACGTCATGAATGCATTGGCTGCAGCGGCAGCGGCACATGTTCTTGGCGTGTCTATCGAAGACATTCGAACGGCATTGAACAGTTTTCAGGCAGTCAAGGGACGGCTTAAAGCCATGACGGCAGAAAACGGTTGCATGGTATTCGATGACACCTATAACGCCAATCCTAATTCACTATATGCAGGAATTGACGTGTTAGTCGCCTTGCCTGGGACACACGTGCTGGTCATGGGCGATATGCTTGAAGTGGGGAAAGATACGGCGACAGTTCACTTTCAAGCAGGCGAATATGCCAAACAGCAAGGTGTAGATAGATTGTTCGCGTATGGGCCACAAAGTGTACAGGCAGTAAAGGCCTTCGGGGACAGGGCCCAACATTTTGCTACGCACGACGACCTGGCAAAGGCGCTGAAGGAAATTCTCGATGCCGATGTAAAAGTTCTGGTCAAAGGTTCTCGGGGAATGCAGATGGAAAAAATTGTTAATTCACTCAAATCCGCTAGTGAGGTTTAAATCGTGCTGTTAATACTGACAGAGTATCTGGCGCAATTTCATTCGGGGTTTAATGTTTTTCAATACCTCACCCTGCGTGCCATCCTGGGTGTGTTAACTGCGCTGGTCATCGCCTTTCTTGTCGGTCCGCGTATGATACGCCGTCTCAGCTTTAAGCAGAAAAAAGGACAGCCGATTCGCAGCGATGGGCCACAAAGTCATCTTGCCAAGGCAGGCACGCCAACCATGGGTGGATTATTGATACTGGTGGCGATGGTGGTGAGCACTGTTTTGTGGTCGGATCTGAGTAATCGTTATGTCTGGGTCGTGCTCGGCGTAACCATTTTGTTTGGAATAATTGGTTATATCGACGACTACAAAAAACTCATCAAAAAAGACCCTAAGGGTCTGAGTGCCAGACACAAGTATTCCATGCAGTCGCTGGGCGCCTTAGGCGCTGCGTACTTTTTGTACGTTACAGCAACGTCCAGTGTCGAGACGACCTTGATCGTGCCCTTCATGAAAGATTTCGGGATTCAAATGGGGCTCGTGACCTTCGTCATTTTTTCCTATTTCGTTATTGTTGGTTCGAGCAACGGTGTGAACCTAACTGACGGACTGGATGGCCTGGCGATCATGCCGACGGTACTGGTGGGTGGTGCGCTGGGAATATTTGCATACGTCGCAGGTCACTCCAAGTTTGCTGAGTATTTAACGATTCCCTACGTCGCTGGCGCGGGTGAAGTGACTATCTTCTGCGGCGCTATCGTGGGTGCAGGTCTCGGTTTTCTGTGGTTTAACGCCTATCCCGCGCAAGTGTTTATGGGAGATATTGGCGCGCTGGCCTTAGGCGCGGCGCTCGGTGTGGTCGCCATCATCGTGCGTCAGGAATTGGTGTTATTCATTATGGGTGGCGTGTTTGTCGTGGAGACACTATCGGTGGCGATTCAAGTGCTCTCCTACAAAATGACGGGAAAACGCGTTTTTCGCATGGCGCCGCTCCATCATCACTATGAACTAAAAGGATGGCCGGAGCCGCGAATAATCGTGCGATTTTGGATAATTACGGTGATTCTGGTGTTGTTCGGTTTGGCGACCTTGAAGATTCGATAGATAAGCTATGGGTGCATTGGCATACATGAGTGACTACAAAAACAAAAAAATTGCGGTGATCGGACTGGGGAGTACTGGTCGCTCTTGCGTGAAGTGGTTGGTGAGCAAGGGTTATGAAGTCAAGGTGTTTGATACACGTGAAAGTGTGGCAGGGGTCGACGCTTTCAGGCTTGAATATCCACAAGTGGAAGTAAAGTTTGGTGCGCTAATGTTAGACGATTTTTCAGATATCGATATGCTGGTTTGCAGCCCAGGCGTGTCTGTGAAAGAACGGGTGTTGCAGCAATTGCTCAACAATGACGTTGAACTTGTCGGCGACATAGAACTGTTTGCGCGAGAAGTGAAACAGCCCATTATCGCCATTACCGGCTCAAACGGAAAAAGTACCGTTACCACTTTGGTCGGTGAAATGGCGCGTGCTTCCGGACTGGATGCAGTTATTGCGGGGAATATCGGGACGCCGGTGCTCGATTTGCTCGCTGACGACCCAAAAGAATTGTATGTGTTGGAGTTGTCCAGTTTTCAACTGGAAACTACCTACGGTTTGCGACCCAATGTGGCAGTTGTTCTAAATATCAGTCCCGACCATATGGATCGCTATGATGATCTCGAAGAATATGCTGAAGCAAAAGCTCGAATCTATAACGACGCCAATATATGCATAATCAACCGCGATGATCCCGCTGTCGTGGCAATGGTGCATGGTGACAACATCGTCGGCTTTACACTGGGAGAACCGGCTAGCGAAAAAGATTTTGGATTGCGCAACTTCGAAGGCAATGAATGGATCTGCAAGGGTAAAGAAAAAATCATGCCCGTGAAGGAACTCAGTCTCGCGGGTAGACACAACGTCGCCAATGCACTTGCGGCACTGGCCATCTGTGAAGCACAAAAGCTTGATCGCCTCGCCTGTGTACAGGTATTGAAAAATTTTCAGGGTTTGCCGCATCGCTCTCAACGTGTCGCAGTCATAAATGGCGTGCAGTGGATTAACGACTCAAAGGGTACCAACGTAGGTGCGACAATGGCAGCGGTGGCTGGTATGGATGGACCGGTATGGCTTATTGCCGGAGGTCAATCCAAAGATCAGGATTTTTCTGCACTTGCGCCAGTCGTAGCAGAAAAGGCAAAGGCCGTGCTTCTGTATGGCGAAGATGCAGGCATTATAGAACAGGCGATTGAGGGCAGTGCGCCCATTATTCGCGTACAAAATCTCAAGGAAGCGGTTGATGTGGCATACGCGCGCGCTGAAGAAGGTGACAGTGTGTTGTTATCGCCTGCGTGTGCAAGTTTCGACATGTTTCGTAACTACGTTGAGCGTGGCGAAGTTTTTATTCAGTTAGTTGAGGATCTACAACACCCATGAGAGCGCAAAGCATCTCTTATGCTGGCAGAGACGCCTACCATGACAGGCGGCAGAAAAATATTGCCGGTGTCGATGTTGCGCTGTTGTTGATAGTGCTCGCCATCATGAGTCTGGGTCTGGTAATGGTGACATCTGCATCGATAACTGTCGCCAACGAACAATATGGCGACGCGTTCTATTTTCTGTATCGGCAGGGTGCGTATTTAATTACCGGTATTTCTCTCGCTGCTGTGATCTGGCGTTTACCATTAAAAGTTTGGGAAGTGATTGGCCCCTATGCTTTGATGGCCACGTTAATTTTACTTGTTTTAGTGTTAGTGCCGGGCATAGGCAAGAGCATTAACGGCAGTACGCGTTGGTTAGGCGCGGGTGGGCTTACGTTTCAGGTTTCGGAGTTGGCGAAATTGTTTGTGATCGTCTATCTCGCCGGATATTTAACGCGTCATGCGGAGCGTGTTACAACCCGGATACGGGGTTTTCTGATGCCTTTGCTAGTGCTTGCGGCGGTTGCGTTTCTGCTGCTTAAAGAGCCGGACTTTGGCGCAACTGTCGTGGTGACTGCTACAGGATTGTTTCTGCTGTTCATCGGTGGCGTGAAGTTATGGCAATTTTCAATGATTGCTCTGGTGGCTGGTGGCGCATTGGTGACGCTGGCATTTTCCGATGATTACCGCCTAAAGCGTTTGATCAGCTTTCGTGATCCTTGGGCAGATCAGTTCGATACGGGGTATCAGTTAACGCAGGCGCTTATCGCGTTTGGTCGTGGAGAGCTAAGTGGCGTAGGCCTTGGCAGCAGTGTGCAAAAACTTTTTTATCTGCCGGAGGCGCACACGGATTTTCTGATGGCCATTGTGGCGGAAGAGCTAGGCTATCTCGGAGTCTTAAGCATAATCCTGTTGTTTGCGCTACTTGCGTGGCGAGCAATTGTGATCGGACAACGTGCGTTACTTAGCGAAAATCGCTTCGGCGCTTATATCGCGCATGGCATAGGTTTCTGGTTGGTGCTGCAGGCATTAATCAATATAGGCGTAAACATGGGCGCCTTACCAACAAAAGGAATTACCTTGCCGCTCATGAGCTATGGGGGAAGTAGCGTCATCGTCTCCTGTATCGCTGTGGCGTTATTGCTCCGCGTAGATCTGGAAACACGTTTCCATGGTCGCAAACCGGGACAGGATCGCCGTAGGTCATGACGATGCATGTAGTAATTATGGCGGGTGGTACTGGTGGGCATGTATTTCCCGCGCTTGCGGTAGCAGATGAATTGCGTTCGAGAGGTGTATCAGTATCGTGGATAGGAACGCAACGCGGTTTGGAAGCGGACGTGATTCCTGCGGCGGGGATCGAAATAGATTGGATTAGCATTTCAGCGGTTAGAGGAAAGGGATTGAGTGGTTGGTTAAGCGCACCATTTAGGATACTTAAGGCAGTGAGTGAAGCAAAAGCGATTATGAAAAGACGCCAACCTAGCCTGGTGCTGGGTATGGGCGGCTTTGTCGCCGGTCCTGGTGGGCTTGCTGCGTGGTTAAGTGGAGTACCCTTGTTGATACACGAACAAAACTCTATCGCCGGAATGACGAATCGACAGTTGTCGCGTTTTGCAAAGAAGGTAATGGTTGCATTTCCTAATGCGTTTAGCGGAAGTAAAGTGGTGAATGTAGGTAACCCACTGCGTGGGCCTATCATCAATGTCGAAGCGCCCGAAAAACGTTTTGCTGGACGTAATACTGGATTGAGAATTTTGGTTATCGGCGGCAGCTTGGGCGCCGCTGCCTTGAATGAAACCGTTCCACAGGCCTTGAAATCATTAGCACTAGCATACGAAGTTTGGCATCAGACAGGAAAACGCAATCTCGAAGAAACCAAAACATGGTATGCGCAGGCTGGCGTTTCTGGACGCGTGGTCCCTTTTATTGAAGACATGGCAGAAGCTTATGCATGGGCGGATATCGTGATATGCAGAGCTGGTGCGTTGACTGTAGGCGAATTGGCCGCTGTGGGTGTTGGATCGATACTCGTACCGTTTCCGCACGCCGTTGATGACCATCAAACAACAAACGCGCAATATCTGGTTGAGAACGGCGCAGCGATTTGCATCCAGCAAGCTGAACTCGAGGCTGGCAAATTGTCGCAGTTGCTGGAAACCTACACGCGTGATCGCCAAAAACTCTTAAGTATGGCTATCGCCGCACGTGCCTTGGGTCGACCTCGTGCGACTAAAGATGTTGCAGATTTGTGTATGGAGTACGCCCATGTTTGATCGAATTTATACTGGCGCAAACGCTACCCGAAATATGGGGCGCATTAAGCAGATACACTTTGTTGGTATCGGTGGCGTCGGTATGTGCGGTATCGCTGAGGTATACGCGAATCTAGGTTTTTCCGTTAGTGGGTCAGATCTCAAACAGACAGCAACGACTCGACGTCTTGAAGACATGGGTATACGCATTGCCATAGGGCATGCAGCGGAAAATGTACAGGACGCGGATGTTGTTGTTATCTCCAGTGCAGTAGGTAAGGAAAATCCCGAAGTAAGGGAAGCTCGCGAGTTAATGATCCCGGTGGTGCGTCGGGCCGAAATGCTTGCTGAGTTGATGCGTTTTCGTTTTGGCATCGCCGTTGCCGGAACTCATGGTAAGACCACAACTACCAGTCTGGTGTCCAGCCTGTTGGCAGAAGGCGACCTTGATCCGACTTTTGTCATCGGCGGCAAGCTCAATAGCCTGGGTGTCAATGCCCGTTTAGGTGAAGGTTCATATCTGGTTGCCGAAGCGGATGAAAGCGATGCGTCATTTCTACATCTGCAACCCATGATGACAATCGTCACCAATATCGATGCCGATCACATGAGTACCTACGACGGTGATTTCTCAAAGTTGCGACGGACGTTTATTGAATTTTTACATCACTTGCCATTTTACGGATTGGCGGTGATGTGTATTGATGATCCACAAATTGCCGATGTGTTGAAGGAGATTGCGCGACCGGTTTTGACATATGGACTGAGTGAAGAGGCAGATTTACGTGCCAGCAATATCGAACAGCGGGGAATGCAAACACATTTTACGGTTTCGACTCGCGAAAACCCCGAGTGGTTGCAAGTGACCTTGAATTTGCCTGGAACCCACAATGTGCAAAACGCACTTGCCGCGATTGCGGTAGCAAACCAGCTTGGTGTTGCGGATAAGGCAATTTTAAAAGCGCTGTCGTCTTTCGAGGGCATCGGAAGGCGTTTTCAAGTTCATGGCGATATCGCTTTGCCCAACGGTAAAGTGACCTTGGTTGATGACTATGGTCATCATCCCCGTGAAGTACAAGCGACTCTCGATGCAATTAATAAAGTATGGCCAGATCGCCGCATTGTCGTTGCGTTTCAGCCACACCGTTATTCGCGTACGCGTGATTTGTTTGAAGATTTTGTGCAGGTTTTGTCTCAGCCTGAAGTTTTGCTGCTATTGGAAGTATATGCCGCTGGCGAGGAGCCAGTGACAGGTGCGGATAGTCGTTCCCTGATGAGGGCGATCCGCATGCGTGCGAGCAATGATCCAGTTTTTATTGAAACGATACAAGAACTAAAAGATTTGGTGCCCAAGGTGTTACAGGACAATGATGTGTTGTTAACACTTGGGGCGGGGGATATAGGAAGTGTGCCGGGTGAACTGTTCAAAACATATTCTGATGAAAAAGAAGTAGCATTGCCAGCAAACGGAGGTGCTCGCGAATGTTGAATACCTTGTCAGCAAAGAGGCAGTTTATGGCTTTTAACCAGACATTAGGCAGCACAATGGATCATGAGTTAAATATACGTGGGACTGTGAGTTTTAACGAACCGATGTCCAAGCATACCTCTTGGAGGGTGGGTGGACCGGCGGAGAAGTTTTTCAAGCCGGCAGATATAGACGATGTGTCCGCTTATCTGAAAAGTATTGACCCAAATGAACCCATTCTATTTGTTGGATTGGGTAGCAACCTGCTCGTGAGAGACGGTGGAATTAGCGGAACAGTGATCTTAACCAATGGATTGCTCAACGGTCTGGAGATGATTTCACCGACGCAAATTCGCGCCGAAGCGGGTGTTGCTTGCGGTAAAGTCGCGAGATTTGCTGCAAAAAACAGTCTTACAGGAATCGAATTTCTTGCCGGGATCCCGGGTAGCATGGGCGGTGCGCTACGCATGAATGCGGGTGCCTTTGGCGGAGAAACCTGGGACTGGGTGAGTGCTGTTGAAACCATGGATAGAAATGGCGAACGTCATTTGCGAATACCACAAGAATTTGAAGTTGGATATCGGACGGTAAAAGGCCGAGAAGATGAATGGTTTGTTGCTGCCCACTTGTCATTACAAAAAGGTGATGGCGAAGCAGCGTTATCAAGAATTAAGCAACTGTTGGCGCGCAGAAATGAATCGCAACCGACAAATCTGCCAAATTGTGGTTCGGTATTCCGTAATCCTGAAGACGATTTCTCCGCGAGATTAATTGAATCCGCGGGTTTGAAGGGATTGTGTATAGGCGGTGCCTGTGTCTCGGAAAAACACGCCAATTTTATTATCAACTCGGGAAATGCGCGGGCAATGGAAATAGAACAACTTATCGAAAAAGTCGCAGCGACCGTCGAACAAATCCACGGGATACGTCTAGTGAGAGAAGTTCATATTGTTGGAAATGCCGCCGAGGCAGGAGAGTGATCGAACATGATGACATTTCGTAGCGTCGAAGAATACGGAAAAGTAGCGGTGCTGATGGGTGGTACCTCGGCCGAACGTGAGATCTCTTTGAAAAGCGGCCAGGCGGTACTCGAGGCCTTGCTTAGAAAAGGTGTCGATGCACATAAAGTCGACGCTGCGGATAGCGTAATCGCGGCCCTGCAAAACGGTGGCTATAGCCGGGTATTCAATATGCTGCATGGGCGCATGGGTGAAGATGGGATTATGCAAGGCGCGCTTGAGTTACTCGGTTTGCCGTACACCGGGAGCGGCGTTTTGGGTTCGGCCCTGGGTATGAACAAGCTTCGTACAAAAGAAGTATGGATTGCCAATGATCTACCCACACCGCCCTATGTTGTTATGCGCAGTCGCGCCGATGTCCCGGTTGCGATTGAAAAACTGAAGTTGCCGATATTTGTGAAGCCTGCGCACGAAGGCTCTAGCATCGGCATAACAAAAGCCGGTGACGAGGCGGCTCTGGAAAAAGCCTGGATGACGGCGAATGATATTGACGACACGGTTATCGCGGAAGGATTTATCAAAGGCGCAGAATACACCTGTGCGATTTTAGGGCGCGATGTCTTGCCCCTGATTCGTCTTGAAACGCCACATGAGTTTTACGATTTTCATGCAAAATATGTAGCGAATACCACTAAGTATCATTGTCCTTGTGGGCTCGATGAAGAAACTGAAAAGTCGCTGCAAGCGCTTGCGCTCCGTGCCTTCGATGTGGCTGATGCGCGTGGCTGGGGACGTGTCGATATGATGGTGGCTGAAAATGGCAAGCCCTACTTGATCGAAATTAACACGCTTCCCGG
This sequence comes from Gammaproteobacteria bacterium, assembly GCA_029881255.1. Lineage (NCBI taxonomy): Bacteria > Pseudomonadati > Pseudomonadota > Gammaproteobacteria > Gammaproteobacteria bacterium. Next base: position 1,072,417 of record JAOUMY010000001.1, read on the forward strand.
AATGACTGACCACAGTTTAGTCCCGATGGCGGCTAAACAAGCGGGAATCGAATTTGATGACCTCGTATTGCGCATACTCGAATCGAGTATGACCGGTGCGAGTGAAGGAGGATTTGGTGGTTGCTAAGGCAAAACCACAAGTAGAGTTAGAACCGGCTTCGTTTTCGGTGCGCACATTCGCCTATTTGTTGGCGGTGTTGTTGCTGGCTGCGATTCTGGTTTATGCAGTGCAGCAGCTGAGTCGCAGTGATGTTCTGCCTATTACCGAGTTGAGAATCAGTGGCGAATTCAAATACCAGGACGCAGCTGAGCTGAAAGACGTCGTGTCGTCTGCGATGCAAGGCAATTTTTTTACGATTGATGTTGAATCGATTCATCAAAAAGTCGTGCAGCTCCCATGGGTGGACTTTGCATGGGTCGATAGAATCTGGCCAAACGTGTTGCAGGTACGCGTGGTTGAGGAAAAACCTCTCGCGTTATTGCTTGGACATGGATTGATTAATCGTCACGGTATGGTGTTTACATCTGACGTGCCACCGCAGTTGTCTGCAACTGTTCCGAGTCTGGACGGACCAGAAGAGTTGAAACTGAAAATGGTGGAAGAGTTTCAACGTTTGAGTGTGCAGCTACAACAAATAGACGTGGGTATCGCGAGTCTGAGCCTGGATACTCGAGGTTCATGGCGCATGACCTTGAGCAACAATATAGAAGTTGTACTTGGGCAGCAGGGTATGGCGATGCGGCTGCAAAGATTCTTGCGCATATATGGCGATCGCCTGGTGAATGACAAAGATATCAAGCGTATTGATTTGCGTTACGCCAATGGTTTTGTCATCGGTGCTCTTGAAATAGATGTAAATGAAAACGGCTGGGAAAGCTGATGGGAAAGAAACCGGAAAAACAATTATTGGTAGGCTTGGACATTGGAACGTCCAAGGTTGTTGCCATCGTTTGCGAAATTACACCGGAAGGTGATATCGACATCATCGGTCTCGGTTCGCACCCTTCTCGCGGTCTGAAAAAGGGCGTGGTAGTCAATATCGAATCGACGGTGCAGTCTATTCAACGCGCGGTGGAAGAAGCGGAGCTGATGGCAGGTTGTCAGATCCATTCGGTATATACCGGCATTGCAGGCAGCCATATTCGCAGCTTGAATTCGCATGGCATCGTTGCCATACGCGACAAGGAAGTTAACCAGGGCGATGTGGAAAGGGTAATCGATGCGGCACGCGCGGTTGCTATACCCGCAGATCAAAAAATACTACACGTGTTGCCGCAAGAATTTGTTATCGATGAGCAAGACGGCGTACGCGAACCCGTAGGTATGTCAGGCGTACGTTTAGAGGCTAAGGTACATATGGTTACCGGCGCAGTGAGTGCCGCGCAAAACATTATTAAATGCGTTAAGCGTTGTGGTCTGGATGTGGACGACATCATACTCGAACAATTGGCATCGAGTTACGCCGTGCTCACAGAAGATGAAAAAGAACTGGGCGTGTGCCTGGTTGACATCGGAGGTGGAACTACCGATATCGCAGTATTTACCGATGGCGCGATTCGTCACACTGCGGTCATTCCCATTGCCGGTGATCAGGTGACGAGCGATATAGCCGTCGCATTGCGTACGCCAACACATCATGCGGAAGAAATTAAAGTGAGATATGGCTGTGCACTGACGCAGATGGCGAGCCCCGATGAGACCATCGAGGTTCCCAGTGTCGGCGATCGGCCATCGCGACGTCTTGCAAGACAGACACTCGCAGAGGTTATTGAGCCTCGTTATGAAGAATTATTCACTCTGGTGCAGGCGGAATTGCGACGCAGCGGTATGGAAGACATGATCGCTGCGGGCATCGTACTCACCGGAGGTAGCGCAAAGATGGAAGGCGCGATTGAACTGGCAGAGGAAGTTTTTCACATGCCGGTTCGTCTCGGTTTGCCACAAGGCGTGACAGGATTAGTGGACGTGATTCGCAACCCGATTCACTCCACAGGGGTTGGCTTGCTGTTATACGGATTCAAACATCAACATTCGCCGCGTCGTGGACAGGGGTACGGCATGAGCGAAGAAAGCGAAGGTGTGTGGTCGCGTATGAAGTCTTGGTTTCAAAACAATTTTTGATTTGTTGGAGTAAGGAGATAAGGCGATGTTCGAAATAATGGACGCATACTCACAAAACGCCGTCATTAAAGTTGTAGGCGTGGGAGGGGGTGGAGGTAATGCGGTCGAGCATATGTTGTCGGCAAATATCGAAGGGGTAGACTTTATTGCCGCCAATACGGATGCACAGGCCCTAAAAAATTCTTCCGCCAGAACAATTGTGCAGTTGGGTGCGAATGTAACGCGCGGTCTTGGTGCAGGTGCAAACCCTGAAATTGGTCGACAGGCAGCTTTGGAAGACAAAGACAGACTGGCCGATGAACTTCAAGGCGCAGATATGATCTTTATCACCGCGGGTATGGGCGGCGGCACGGGAACAGGCGCGGCGCCTATCGTTGCACAAGTTGCAAGAGATCTTGGAATACTCACGGTTGCCGTCGTTACCAAGCCGTTTCCTTTCGAAGGGCGTAAACGCATGGCCTATGCTGAGCATGGTATGGCTGAATTGGCACAATATGTGGATTCACTAATAACGATTCCCAATGAAAAGCTACTGTCAGTGTTGGGGAAAAACATCAGTTTGCTGGACGCATTTAAAGCGGCAAATGATGTATTGCTCAACGCGGTGCAAGGCATTGCCGAATTAATCACTCGTCCGGGTCTGATTAATGTGGATTTCGCAGACGTTCGCACGGTGATGTCGGAAATGGGCATGGCGATGATGGGCTCTGGTCGTGCCCGTGGTGAAGACCGTGCTCGAGTGGCGGCAGAAACAGCAATCGCAAGTCCGTTGCTTGAAGATGTTCAACTGTCGGGCGCACGCGGCATACTCGTGAATGTGACCGCTGGACTGGATATGTCTATTGGCGAATTTGAAATTGTGGGAAATACGGTTAAAGAGTTTGCATCAGACAACGCGACCGTGGTTGTGGGCACTGTTATCGATCCTGACATGCAGGAAGAATTGCGAGTGACGGTTGTTGCAACCGGCATTGGCGGTGCGGAAAGCACAGAAAAAGTAACGGAAACCGAGCCTATGAAATTGATAAAGAATCGCGATGGAGATGTCGACTATAAGAAGCTCAATCGACCAACAGTTATTCGTCGAAAAAACGCTGAAGAAAGTGCGCGTTCGACGTCACCTGACGATCTCGAGTATCTCGACATACCGGCGTTTTTGCGTCGACAGGCCGACTAAAAGTGTCGTGTTGATGAGACTGTGCGCTAGCGCACAGCTTAATGATTGAATTCTGGCTGCTGGCAGGTTGATGTGCTAACATCGACCGCCTTGCAATTATTGGTTTTGCATCAGGTACCGGTGGATGGTTAGGCAAAGAACGCTGAAAAATGTGATACGAGCAACCGGTATTGGTTTGCACACAGGGAAGAAGGTTTACCTTACCTTACGCCCTGCGGCACCTGATAGCGGCATAACCTTTCGTCGTGTCGATCTCGATCCTGTCGTTAGTATAAAAGCTACTGCTGAAAGCGTAGTGGACACTCGCTTGTCTACAACGCTAGGGCATGACGGTGTTACCGTTTCGACAGTCGAGCACCTGTTGTCAGCCTTTGCCGGTTTGGGTATCGACAATGCTAGCGTTGATGTCAGTGCCGAAGAAGTGCCTATCATGGATGGCAGCGCCGGCCCCTTTGTTTTCCTGATTCAATCCGCAGGAATTTCTGAACAACCCGCGCTAAAGCGTTATGTGAAAATAAAAAAACCTATCTTGGTAGAGCAAGGTGATAAGTGGGCGCGTTTCGACCCGTTTGACGGTTTTAAGGTTTCTTTTTCCATCGATTTCGAGCATCCGGTCATCAAAAAGAGCGGAAATCATTCACAAGTGAATTTTTCAACCACGTCCTTCGTGCGTGAAGTCAGTCGCGCCCGGACGTTTGGTTTTACCCGCGACATAGAAATGCTCCGTTCCAACAATCTTGCGCTAGGCGGAAGTATGGATAACGCCGTCGTGGTAGATGACTATCGCGTACTCAATGCGGACGGACTTCGCTATGAAGACGAATTTGTAAGACACAAGATTTTAGACGCAATCGGCGACCTCTATTTATTAGGGCATAGCCTGATTGGCGAATTTAGTGGCTATAAATCAGGGCATGCGCTGAATAACCAGTTATTGCGCAAACTCATCGAACAAAAGGACGCCTGGGAGGTGATCACCTTTGAAGATGAAGAATCCGCTCCGATTTCCTATGTTCATGCCATCACGTCAAGTGGCTGATTTGCAGTAGCAAGAGTTTTATCAGGTCTTTTTTAGGGTCTGAGAAAGACGGGCGAATGCTCTTTTGAGGTCGGAATCTTCCAGTTCCTCGGAAAATTCGTCTATCGCTGTCAAGGCAGTTGTCCCAGGATTTCTGGGAATGCGTTGATGTTGATTTTTGTTTGTAGATTCATGCGGTGCAATTTTTACCCGAATACTCGAGATCTGAGCATATTCGGGGATCACTGCCAGCCGAGACAGTAGTTGACGCTGTTCATGGTGAAGATGGGTGGCCCAACTAGCTGAATTACAAGTAAAAATAATTTGATTGTCACGGATGTTGGCGACCTGGCACTTACCTTTCAAATGGGGGGGAAGTAATTCGTCAACCTGCTTGCTGAGGCGGGACAGGGCGTCTGCGCGACGAATTAATGCGCCGAAATGGCCCTCTTTTTGACTGAGGATGCTTGTGACTGATTTTGATGAGTTTTTCATGGATAAAATTGTGGACAATATCTCAGTCCAGTGTTTAAGTTATCGTCATTCAAGGACGATAAGAGTTTACAATATATTAGTATGTTGAGTGAGGGAAACAGACTGATATGAGTTTGATTCTTGTTACAAATAAACGTGGCGGTACGGCTCGAGTCCATCTTGGCGGTTTCGTCGGCCTATTGTTGGTTCTGGTTTTGGGATTGCTCATAACCGGATCTGTCTATGTAGGCTCCTGGCTAGAGCGCGATAATGTTGCTCCAGACTCTATGGTTCGTGTGCTGCAGACTGAACTTGCCGTGCAAAAACATGATCTGGCGGCGGTGACGCAATCAGCGGAAGAGAACATGAACGCCCTGGCGATGCGTCTCGGGCAGCTTAAAGCGCATATCGTTCGCCTTGATGCTCTTGGGCAACGTCTGATCGACAAAGCTGAGCTGGATAAAGGCGAATTTGATTTTGAGAGTCCTCCCGCAGTCGGTGGTCCTGCGAATGCAGCCGGTGAACGCGGCAAGGCCATGTCAGTTCCTGACTTTCTTACCGAACTAGACAACTTGTCAGGCCAGGTAGAGCACCGTTCTCTGCAGTTAGGCGTGTTGGAAACCATGCTCATGAACCGTGAGCTTCAGGACGAAGTCTATCCTGCGGGACGACCAGTTAAGCGCGGATGGGTTTCTTCCTATTACGGCTACCGTACTGACCCATTCAATGGACGTATCGCTCACCATGACGGTATCGACATCGCTGGTAAGCATGGCTCGGATATTATTTCCGTCGCTGCTGGTGTGGTGACCTGGTCCGGTAAGCGTTATGGCTACGGTAATCTGGTCGAAATCAACCACGGCAATGGCTATGTTACCCGTTATGGGCATTGCGAGAAGGTATTGGTGAAAGTGGGTCAGATGGTGAAGAAGGGCGAAGAAGTTGCGGAGATGGGTTCTTCAGGCCGCTCCACCGGACCGCACGTTCACTTCGAGGTTATCAAGAATGGCCGAGTGGTCGATCCTATACGCTATGTTCGAGCCTCGCGCTAAATAACAATTATCGGGAAAAAGACCGCCGACAGGCGGTTTCTTTTTTTTGCGCCGTTGAAAATCTCACAAATTGTCGCCATCTCACGCGTATTGCCTGTATCAGCCTATGCACCCGTGCTCAATAACTACTATAATGTCAGGCCTTTAATCCTTAGAACCCGTATTTTGGAACCAACATGCTCAATGTCTTTAAAAAGGTATTTGGAAGCCGTAATGAACGCGAAGTAAAGCGATTCGGCAAGACAGTGGCGAGAATTAATGCCCTGGAGGCCACCATCAGCGCCCTCTCAGACGAGGAGCTCAGGGGTAAGACGGAAGAATTCAAGCAACGCTACCAAAATGGTGAATCCCTGGATGCCTTGTTGCCAGAGGCGTTTGCGGTTGTTCGTGAAGGTGGTAAGCGAGCACTTAAAATGCGCCATTTTGACGTACAGTTGATCGGTGGCATGGTAATGCACGATGGCCGTATTGCAGAAATGCGTACCGGTGAGGGTAAAACCCTGGTGGCGACACTGGCTGCTTATTTGAATGCGCTGTCAGGGAAAGGTGTGCATGTCATCACTGTGAATGACTATCTTGCTACCCGTGACTCTGAGTGGATGGGCAAGTTATATAAATTTCTGGGTTTGAGTGTCGGGGTTATTGTCTCCGGCCAGGATGGCGATACCAAGCGTAAGGCATACGCTGCAGATATTACCTATGGCACCAATAACGAATACGGGTTTGACTATCTGCGCGACAATATGGCCTTTCGCGGCTCCGACCGCATGCAGCGTGGACTGAACTTTGCCATTGTTGACGAAGTTGACTCGATACTCATAGATGAAGCACGCACGCCGCTCATCATCTCCGGTCCTGCGGAAGACAGTTCCGAGATGTACACCAAGATCAATAAACTCATACCGAGCCTGGTTCGCCAGGAAGGTGAAGAAGGCAATGATGGCGATTACTATGTCGATGAAAAAGCCCGACAAGTCTATCTAACAGAGCGTGGTCATGAGACATGTGAAAACATGTTGTATGAAACCGGTTTGTTGCCAGAGGGTGAAAGCCTTTACGACCCGCAAAATATCAGCATGATGCATCACCTCAATGCCGCCTTGCGCGCGCATGCCCTGTTCCAGAAAAACGTCGATTACATCGTCAAGAACAATGAAATCGTGATTGTCGATGAGTTTACCGGTCGCACCATGCCCGGGCGTCGCTGGTCTGAGGGTTTACATCAGGCGGTAGAGGCGAAGGAAGGCGTACACATCCAGCAGGAAAATCAGACCCTGGCTTCCATCACTTTCCAGAATTACTTCCGCATGTATAACAAGCTTTCTGGTATGACCGGAACTGCTGACACAGAAGCCTTCGAATTCCAGCAAATATACGGCCTGGAAGTTACTGTTATTCCAACTAACCGAACAGTTGCGCGGAAAGATCTTGGTGATCTCGTCTATCTCAGTACTCGTGAGAAATTCGACGCGATCATTGAAGATATCAAAGACTGTAATAAACGAGGTCAACCGGTGCTTGTCGGTACGACATCGATAGATGCCTCGGAGTTGTTGTCACAAGCGCTGACGAAATCCAAAGTCACACACGAAGTATTGAACGCAAAACAACACGAACGGGAAGCAGACATCATTGCCCAGGCAGGTAAGCCAGGCTCGGTAACGATTGCCACCAATATGGCTGGTCGTGGAACCGATATCGTGCTCGGTGGGAATCTCGATTCTGAACTTGCCGCGATGGGTGAAAATCCCTCTGAGCAAGAAGTGGAAAGCCGCAAGACTGCCTGGGAAGAACGCCATAAAGCGGTTCTTGAGGCAGGTGGCTTACACGTGATTGGTACGGAACGACATGAATCCCGTCGTATAGATAATCAGCTTAGAGGTCGAAGCGGTCGCCAGGGTGATCCGGGCTCTACACGTTTTTATCTCTCACTTGAAGACAACTTGATGCGTATATTTGCGTCTGATCGCGTTGCGGGGATGATGCAGAAATTAGGCATGGAAAAAGGCGAGGCTATCGAGCATCCGTGGGTGTCCAAAGCCATTGAAAATGCTCAACGTAAAGTTGAAGGCAGAAATTTCGATATTCGTAAACAGTTATTAGAATACGACGACGTTGCAAATGAACAACGTAAAGTCGTTTATTCACAGCGTAACGATCTGATGGACCTGGAAGATATTTATGGGACTATCGAAGAGGTCCGCGGTGAAGTTTTTAATGAAGTGATAAATCAATACATTCCGCCTGAGAGTCTCGACGAACTTTGGGATGTGCCAGGGCTGGAAGATGCGCTGGCACGAGAGTTTGGCAAACAGTTACCTATTGCAAAATGGCTGGAAGAAGATAGCGAACTGTACGAGGAAACGCTTAGGCAGCGTATTGTCGATAGTTTTGTTGAAGAATACGCAGCTAAAGAAGCGCAGGTTGGTGCGGAAAGTATGCGTCAGTTTGAAAAAGCCGTCATGCTTCAGGTACTGGATAATCTTTGGAAAGAACACCTCTCGGCGATGGATTACCTACGCCAGGGCATTCACCTGCGTGGCTATGCGCAGAAAAATCCCAAGCAGGAATATAAGCGTGAGGCGTTTGAACTATTCATACGCATGCTAGACAGGGTGAAGCACGAAGTAATCTCTATGCTGTCGCGCGTGCAAATTTCCTCTGCGCAACACGATATGGAACGATTGCAAGAGCAGCAGGAAAAACCCAGAGAGATGGACTTCAAACATCCCAGTGCACAAACTCCAGTTGGTGCCATGCCTCAAGGCGGGGGTGACGATGCAGGTGATGATAATGCTCAGCCATTTGTTCGTGATGGGCGCAAGGTCGGCCGTAACGAACCATGTCCGTGTGGCTCAGGTAAGAAATTCAAGCAGTGCCACGGTAAGTTAGCCTAATGTAAAAAAAGGCCAGGAAACCTTTCATGGATTTTCTGGCCTTTTTTCTATATCCGAATTGTGTAGCTATAGCGGCTCTATTGATCCCTCAAATCTATTTGATGCCTGCCTTCCGCTGCTCTTGTCTTACGTACGCGATGACATGACCTACATCCTCTGGTGTCGCAGATGGAATAGCAGGCATATCGCCGAAATGCCAATGGTGTGAACGTACGCCGTTTCTTGCCGCCATATAGAACGCCATGTCGCCATGATGTGATGGTTCGTAGAATTTGTGTACGAGCGGCGGCCCAGTGGGACTTCCAAGTGCGTTTTCTCCGTGGCAGCGCTGACAAAGTCGGTTATACACCGCTTTTCCGGTCCCTGGGCTGCCAGTAAAATCGGCTGCGGGAACTGCGGAATGTGAATTTCTGCCGGGTTCACAAGCTGTAAATATTGCGAAACCAAATGCTGTGATCATTAGCAGTAAAAGTTTTTGTTGATAGTTCATTGTGAGCTCTTGGTTGTTAGTTGTGATGGTGATGCATACTAGGTATTTCGGTATTCTGCACTTTACTACAATTCAGTTTCGACGCTGCATCTATCATCAATATTCCCTGTGATGCCAACTTACACTTTTCATTTTGTGTTAAATTGATGGATGTTGAGGGCATTGTGTAATGTCCGTTGTAACCACCTTCTCGCGCTCGTCCGCTGCCGCCGCTAACCATTGTGTTTCTTATATCATTCGGTGTTGTATTTGATAGGCTCATGCATGCGCTACACACGGTTGCTGCAAATACAATTATGATAATTTGTTTCAGGCACATCTTCTCGTTATTGCAATCCATTGCCGTGTTCCAGATTCAGTATAGAATCCCGCTTTCCAATACTATTATTGAGTACTGTGTCCAGATAAAATACGATTCCCATGTTGATCTCGAATACCGTCTGGTGTTTACCTATTGCAGCGTCGTAACGAGAAACACTACCTTGCGCACTGATATCTACACCTTGGCCAATTCGATAGCGAATATTAGGTACCACGCTCCACTGAAGCGCATCGCCTATATCAGGAAAATATTTCGCGCCCGCTGTTATGCTTAGCAACCACCGGGTTAACAATAGCGGACGTTGTGTATAGCGCAATGAGGCGACTAAACTGAAATAATCGACTTGCGCCATATCAGAATAGAACTCGAGTTCTCCGGTGTTGTTTTGCAAGCTTCCCTTATTGGCGATGGCCTGAAATGCACTTGACCAATTGTGTTCGGGATTACGCGTCAGGTTAAATTCCACGCCACTGATCAGCGATAGATTCCAACGACTATTATGAGCGATATTTTGTGCATCTATCATTACCCCGGCTTGTCGTACAAAACCCGAGTAAATCATGTCTACAGAACGCGAATACAGATAGCCGCCGCCTACTGTGTTGTAGTCGCCGTGTCCGGACCGTTCACTCGACCAGATGCCAAATCGTTGCTCAGCGCCAAGTGGATAAAGATCTAAAATGACGCTGGTCGCGTAGAGTTGATCGTTATCATTATTCGTGATGTTTACACCGCCGCTACCGTGGTTTCCATCCTCTCCATTGAGCACGTGGGTGTACTGCAACAAATCGTCATCGCGCATGGTTGGAAACTCGATGAGTGTATTGCGCAATCGGGTGCGCCCCAGTGTGAGTTCAAAATTTCGCGACCACCAGCTTGTGTGTAGCTGATGTACTATCAGACCATGATGCGACTCCTTTATTCCAATTGTCGCTCCGGCAACACCGCCCGTATATAAGTGTTTATCAAAGCCGAGCAGAAACGCAGAATCATCCACCGCTACGCCGGCGAGTTTGCTATCGACATCCCACTTCTGTGTGTAATAAGAGGTAGTAATCACTTTGCCGCCAAGTAACATTCGTGGTAAAACTTCGCGGTCAATTTCCAGTGCGTGGATCGCACTGCTCGAAATCGATAAATAGGTAATGGCCAGGTAAGCTAACGGTCGAAGTTGCAATGTTAGTCTCCCATTATTGGTCTATCGAAAGTGAAGGCGTGTAACTTGGCGTGAAGTCCTCGTATACCAGCATTGTTAGCATGCCGCCGGGATATATTCCGTTGTTTCGCACGTGCGTGGTTGTATGATCATGCCAGGTCCAAAAGCCTGGGTTATCACCAAATACAATAACATCATATGTACCACCTGGCTCAACGTGTAATGTATTTAGTCGCCGATGCTGTTGAAGTTCATTTCCGTCCTGAGCCACCCACCAGAAGTCATGTCCGTGTAAATGCATATGGTGGCTGATGCCGCTCGCATTAATCATTCTGACCCGTATCCACTCGCCGTGTTTGATGCCTATGCGTTGCGTGGCAGGATAGGCCTTTCCGTTTATCGCAAAAAAATTGGGCTCAATTTTTTTTCCTGATGAGCGACTTTGTAAATAGGGTGGTACGTAACGTCCATCATCAAAAGCCTGCTTAAATTCAGTATAATTTCGAAAAAATCCATGGGTCGCCGGGTCAAGTTTTCCTTCGGCCATGAGGTGATTAACCTGTTTCATGCCCTCAAGCAGTCCATTCATCTCCTCGCGAATAAAGTCCGTATCCCAGGCCTCTAGCATCAGCGTGTAGTCACGTGTGTAAGGGTAGCGTTCCTTTATGGTGTCTTTTTCGGGGTGAATGACAAACGCGCCGTGCATCGCGGAAGCTGCATGCAAGGGTGTATTCCAGTGACAGTGATACCAACGGGTGCCTGCAGGCTTTGCCTGAAAACGATAGACAAATGTTTCGCCGGGGTGTACGGGATCCTGCGTAACCATCGGAACGCCATCCATCGTATAAGGCAGTACCAGGCCGTGCCAATGTATGGTGTGCATTTCTTCAGTGTGATTTGTAAAATTGACCTGTATCCATTCTCCTTCGGTTACATGAAATTCAGGACCAGGCACTTGTCCGTTAAATGCGAATACATGTGTTTTTATGCCGGGTAGAATCTCATGTTCGACGATGCGCACTTCCACGTTGTAAACTTTGTAATCGACTTCTTCAGGCGGGGGAGATCCTGGTGGGATAATGGTTCTTCCCGGCTGCATCTGATGTTTTTCAAACATCATGCTGCTGTACTCTGCCATTTGATGTCCGGCATGGTCGCCAGTGTGTTTATGTGCGTCGTGTGAGTTTTCTGCGTAGGTAGTGGAAGCAGAGCTGGCTATAAGAGTGCCGCTGGTAAAGGTTGCCGCCTTTTTAAGAAAATCCCGTCTTTCTATTCGCGTTGGCGTTGTAGGATCGTGTGACTTTGAAGGCGGTGTTTTCGACATTTCATTCTCCGCAGTTCGATTATATGCCGATAATGCTAAAACATTCTTCTGTAGTATTGTATAGACATTTGAACTGAGCCGTTAATTCTGTGTGCAAACGACATAAAAAAACCTCCGCATGTTGCGGAGGTTTTGTTTTACTGCACGTAGCGCGTAAGAATTACTTGCTTAGTGCTTTGTACTCTGCGAGGCGATTGGTGCAAGCTGCGCGTGTAGTAGCGTAAAAACCCTTGCCGCCAAGATTAATTGCCTTGTCATACAAGGTTAGCGCCTTGTCATAGTTAGCCATTGCATCATGCATTACAGCAAGGTTGTACACAACATCAGGACGGTTGGGCTGTGAGGCCATCATAGATTCCAACTTATCAGCCGCCTGAGCATATGAACGCTTCTTGATGATCTCGACAACCGGGCCTAGGTCTTTGGACTCGTCATCAACCTTTACGGACTCATTGATAAAGCGAGGCGTGATGTCGGCCAGGAATTTGGATACCGCATTGTCAATCGCGGCTTGTTTGGCGGCATCTTTGTCACCTTTATTTTCAGGGATTTTGGCTTCGCCACTGTATTCTTTCTCAGAAAGGCGTGCACGACCGCTGGCGTCAAGTGTGGTTACCCCGATGCTGGCAGCTCCAACAAACACATTGCTGCGCTTGGTGATTGTTTGCCCTTTGCTGTTCTTGAATTGCTCAACAACCTGGTCTTTGTTTGCGTCGGCCTCATAGACATCTACGCGTACAAAAACCTCTCCATCCTTAGGGCCAGTTGGGCGGGCAGAGGCGCTATCGCCTTTAGGTACGATTTCAATGCCTTTGGACATCTTGTCTTCGAACTGCCACCAGTTAGACTGGCGAGCCTTTACGCTCAGGCTTTCCATCAACTGTTCGCGCAAGCTGCGCTTACCTGACATCTGCACCATTACCAAGCTCTTGGATGCCCCAAGGTTATAGGCCGCAGGAGAAGGACGTTGGATAACGGCGTTGGTTCCACAACCCTGTGCAATCAAGATAAAAGCTGCTAAAGCCACAAGGATTAAACTTCTTTTCATAGAGTAATTCACCTGTCTTTCCTCACTAATGAATGTTTTTAAAATACGCGGGCACATGACATTTGGTACCCAAATTGACCGTTTGTAAGTTAGAACCGAGCCTATGATTTTTACGAGGCGCGGAACCGGCACTCCGGGAGATTATTCGACAGGAAGGCTGACAAACTTAAGGTGTATTTGCGTCTGATTTAGCGTTTGATTAACGGGAAGAACTAAGGCGTTAGGACTGGCGCCTTCTGAAGCGACTAAGGGTTTCTCTTAGATGTTCAGAAAGCGCTTTTGGACTAAAACTTATATCCAGTCTGTAATGCAAAAGACATTTTCATTGATTCACTAGGCGGGAAAGATTTGTCGGTGAATATTTTTGCATCGGTGCCTATCAATGCCAGGTCAGCGCGTACATAGGTTTCCTTACTGAAGTTGTAAGTCGGCGTCACCGTGATTGAATAGGCACTGGTGCCAATGCCGCCGCCGTTATATCCATATACGGTGTTCCCTGTGCCGCTGTTCGCGTACTCGAGTCTCACAGGCACCGATATATCATCGAAACGTGCATTAGCGTAGAGAGCAAGTCCGAAGACGCTTGAAGACGCGCCAACCTGCGGAGACTCAACAATAAACAAATCCAAATTTGCACCTACATCAATGCTCTTGTCTATTTTCATAGTGAAGATGACATCAAAGATATTGTTGCCACCGTCGCCGTAAAGAAAGGTACCGCCCACCTTCATGTCGTCTATTTTCGCGTCGGCTCCTAATGCAAAAGATTTGCTAGAACCCTGACTCGCATCGTTGTTGAATTCCACGAATACCTTGATGTCGTCGATGCTGTAGTTTGCGCGCAATCCTCGATAATAACCTGGCTGTGCATTCCAAATGACGCCACGCAAAATATTGCCATTTGCATAACTGACGCCTTGCTCAAGTCCAATCGTCGTAGGGATTACACCGATATCGATCGCTAAATCTTTCATAGGCGCGACAGAAAGCCAGCCGTGATTAAAGCCTCTTGGCGTGTCGCTAAACAAAGGTATTTGCGTGGTGTCTGTGATAAAGCCAGGCATCATGCCGCCATCGTAAAGTGTGCTTGGCGTATATCCACCGAGTCCTATGGTAAAACCTACGCCGGTTTTTTTTATTTTCCCGGTTTTGAGTTCAAGCATGATGTCCGAAATCTGCAAATTGTCGTGAACCTTTGATCCCGTATTGTTTGATGTAAAAAAAGAACCGCTAACACCACCTGACAGGTCCAAATCGACGCTCTCTGTCTTAATGCTGCCAGCATGTAAATTAGTCGTAATAAGCATCAATCCCGTTGCTAAATATCCTAAATGTTTTTTCATTTGGTAACCTCTGGTCGAAATGAAAACAAATTTTACAAACAAACTTCATACCAGATTAGTCAACACTTTGGAAATTACAAGTCCAATGAAAGTTCATATCACTGAAAATAGTTGAAAATACGTCCTCGGCAGACTCTTTATGGTTCAACCAAAAAGGCAGACTTCAAAGAGAATTTATGCTTGCCTGAATCAACAAACGAAATGTTTGGACCAGGCATTCTATTCGTCATTTGGCCTTGGATGTGCGGATACGAGAAGAAATTTACTGTATGGTGTCGTGCAACTTTTTTTGCTGGTTTCGCACCAGAATTTGTGCTCTACTTCTATCCCGACGAAAACTCAGGGGTTTTCTTACCGGCAAGCGATAAATTCGGTGACTGGTCATTAGCTTGTTTTCGTTCTTTTGGTTATTTTTATCAACATGTTAAAGAGGTTATTTATATGAATACAGGAACCGTTAAATGGTTTAACGAGTCCAAAGGATTTGGTTTTATCACGCCTAACGATGGTGGTGCGGACGTATTTGTTCACTACTCGTCCATCCAGGGGAATGGTTTCCGATCTTTGAACGAAGGTCAGAAAGTTTCCTTCCAAGTTGAGAAAGGTGCCAAAGGGCCACAGGCTACTCAAGTACAATTGCAGAACTAATAACAAATTTTTTCACGCATCCTCAACGAAACTAAATTTCTGAGAATTGGATTACCAGGGCCTGTGTATTCAGTACACGGGCCCTTTCCGCTATGAAACATCGATAATTGACATAACGCCACTCTCATCATTTTCGCTAATATTCTGTAATTTCACGCGTTTTAACCAGTATTTGGACCAGCTTTGCGCTTTGCCTTTTGTGATGGGCGTCGCGGTGAAACCCTGCATGATGGTGTAATCTATCTTATTGTTTTTTTTGGTTTTTATCGCTATCCACTTGCGCTAAGCAGGGCCTGACAGCTTCATGGCTCATCCGCAGCTACCTTTAAGGCATTCATTTTTTTGACGTTTATGTCCATACGGGTCTCTATATTGCTTACATAGGCTTAAATAACGCGAACTTAGAGGCGTTTAATCTGAACAGTGAAATAAATTTATGTTGAAAACACACACGACAAAAGCAAGCCAGGGTTGATCTTGACTGCCAGGAACCTGCTAAAGGCAGTCTGTCTTACCGTGATTTCGTGGAGCGCATGTTTCTTCAATATCGGTGTAAATGCAGAAGAGGCAGACAAAGGACTTGCATACGGAAAACTCTTGGTAGAGCCCATATTCTCAGCGGAGCTGACCTACGATGACAATGTTTTTCGACAACAGACATCTCCGACATCTGCACTTTTGTCCACGCTGAATTCGCAATTGAAGTTGTCCGTTAATAATGAAATGAATCGTAGTAGTGTTGGGTATCAAGGTAGTTACGTCGATGTTCAGCAAAGCCCGGCCGACAACTATATGGACCATATGGTATTCGGTCGTTTGCAACATGCCTTATTGAGAAACTTGAGTTTTGTGTTCAGTGGCGCATATCAATTGGCCCATGAAAAAAGAGGGGAGACGTATATTGTGGATACGGTCTCCAATTTCGATGTGCCAGACGCCTTCGTGTTGAAACAAATCAAAGCCAATATGGTTTTGGGAAGCGAGCAGTCGCAAGGGCGTCTGCAGTTGGAAGGTGAGAAGCGTACGAAACTGTTTACTACGCGACTAGATGTGACAGGACGTAGAAGTCACGAGTTGCAAGTGGCAAACCTGGTTTTAACCCGGCGGATCTCGCCAAAAACTGCGTTTCTATTGAAGGGTGGCTATTCTCAGTATGACTATACAAACGAAGATAGTTTGCTCGCCAGTCGTGATAGTGCGGACCTGACAGTCGGATTAGGTGCTCAATGGGAATTCACGCGTTTGACTAAAGGCGAATTTGTTTTCGGCTTGCACAATAAAAATTTCACAGATGCCAGCAAACCGCAGGTCACAGGTAAAGAGTGGTTGTTAGCAATGACATGGTCTCCCCTAGAGGACCTGGAATTCGAATTAACGTCTGGAGGAACACTGGAGGAATCTACTACGACAGGAAACTATACGGATTCGAAGCGAGTTTCCATTGGTGCGCAATATAGTTTTTTTGACAAGCTTCTTTTAAAGCCTCAGGCTTGGGTGAACTCCGCTGAGTACCCACCAGAATTAGGGCGAGATATAGCGCTTGGAGGTGAGTTTGCGGCCGTGGTAAACACAGCTAAGTGGGTACAAATCGGCGCAGCTCTGCGCTACTTGCGACAATATTCGTTTCGAGATGGTTTTAGCTATCGTGAAAAAATGTTAATCGGACGTATCTTAATACGACCATGAAAGCGACTACGCAGATAAATAACGTTCACATCAAACCGATACGGCTGCAAGGTGCGTTGTGGTTGTTGCTACTGATTGCCTGCACCAGCTCATTTGCGCTTGATCAATCCGCATACCAGCTTTCCACAGGTGATGTGATCGATATTCAGGTGTTTGGTGAAAAAGAATTGAGCGTGAAAAAAGCCATAGATGATACCGGCAAAGTGTCCTATCCCTTATTAGGAGATTTGAAGGCAGCTGGGCGTACGCTGCGTGAAATGGAACACGTTATCGTTGAGGGGCTCCAGGGGCGATATCTAATTTCGCCGAGAGTGAATGTTACGATCGAAAATTACCGACAATTTTTTGTGAATGGCGAAGTCAACCGGCCTGGAGGTTATGCATTTCTTCCAGGTCTATCCCTGCGCAAAGCAATTGCCGTTGCAGGTGGGCTAACCTCCCGTGCTTCATCTGAGCGTATCTTTGTTATTCGCGATTCCGATGAGAGTAAAACGCCGAGCAAAACTGACATGGAAGCGGAAGTTAGCCCCGGAGACATCATTACGGTCTATGAATATCGACAGGTGTTTATCTCTGGCGAGGTTCAGCGTCCCGGTAACTACGACTATCAACCGGAATTAACGATGCGAAAGCTGGTTGCGTTGGCTGGTGGATTTACAGCGAGGGCATCGAGTGGAAAAATTTGGCTGATTCGTGAAAAAGGCGGTACTAAGACGGAGCAGGACGCTGCGCTGGACGATATGGTGAAACCCGGCGATATTGTCACGGTAGGGGAGCGTTTCTTCTGATGCTAAACGAAAGCAAGCTGAAACGACGGCTGAAAGGTTTATATGAATATGGCGATAGCCATGTTGCGAGTAACGTCGACCAGATCATAGCGGCTATTGCCCAATATAAATGGTCTATACTGGCATTAGCCTCAATTGTCGCATTTATTTCGTTGCTCATTTCCCTTTCGATGCCGTCTATCTATCAGGCTAGCGCGGTGATATTGATTGAGCCGCCAAAATCAAACATCAAAACGCTTGATGATATTTATGGGATAGATCATCGAAATGGAGATTTCTTCCTAACGCAAGTGGAGCTTTTGCGTTCCAGGGATCTGGTTGCGCGTGTGATACATGATATGGAGTTGCAAAAGGAACCGGAATTTTATATCGCACCAAACGCCGAAGATGCTGAGTCGAAGTCGGCGATTTCAAGTGACCAGATCATGCGAGTTCTCGCGAACAAATTTCTCGATCGCTTAAGTCTACGACCGGTCCAACGTACCCATTTAGTTGAAATACGTTTTGAGTCGACTAGCCCGGAGCTAAGCGCAAAAGTTGCAAACCATTTGGTTAAGGCCTACCTGACTAGTAGTCTGGAAAATCAACTGCGCATGGCGTCAGACTCGTCCGGCTGGTTAGCAGACAAGCTGGGGCCACTGAAAACTGAACTGGCGAGTGCAGAAGGTCGTCTGCAAGACTACCTGGAAAAAGAAAATCTTGCGGATATACAAGGTGTGCGGACACTTATTGCGTCGGAACTTGAACGCATAACTCACCACCTTGTCGAAGGACGCGCCAAGCGAGTCGAAGTGGAAAACCTGCTTTCGCAACTTAAGTCTGTGAAAGATTGGCCAAGTACTCCTGCCATTATTAATCACGAACTTGTTCGTGGTGCTTACGTACAGAAGCAAAAAGCGATGAGTAAAGTCGCCGAATTGTCCGAGCGTTACGGGCCGGAATATCCGAGCATGGTCAGCGCCAGATCGGAATTGGAGATTGCGGAAAAAAATCTGATGGCTCAAATGAAGCTGGTTGTAGAGAGTTTCAATAGACAGTATGAAGTTGAGTTGAAAAACGAGCAATCTTTAAATGGCAGCCTGGAAAACGCCAAAAAAGAATTGCTTGGAATTAATCGCAAAGAGTTTCAGCTCAAGGAGCTACAACGGGAGGTGGATACCCGTCGTCGTCTATACGATGCATTTATCAATCAAATTCAGGAAACGAATGCGATAAAGGACTTTGAACCAGTGAATGCGCGGATGATAGAGCACGCCTCGGTGCCTATCTCTCCTTATAAGCCGGCCAGGACAAAGATAGTTTCGTTCTCATTCATTATCGCCTTGCTCTCGGCCATCGCCCTGGCAATTGCACTTGAATACCTGAAAAGTACATTCAAGGTGGCAGAGGACGTTACGCGGTTTCTCGAAATGCCTTTTCTGGGTTACGTGCCGTACATCAAGAATGATGGTAGCGATCGCCTGACGGTTGAAAAGGTATTCTCCGGTGAAGGTGTATCTGAGGCGCAGGAATTCATTAACACGATACGTACGGCCTTGTTGTTAAATGATCCGGATAGCAGGAACCGAATAACGATAGTGACATCCAGTGTGCCGGAGGAAGGCAAGTCGATTGTATCCGGATGTATTGCTGCCGGACTCGCGCAATTAAATCGGGTGTTGTTGATAGATGCTGACATGCGGCGTCCCTGTGTGCACAAGCTATTTAATGGCTTACATCGAAAAACGGGAATTGCCGAGGTCTTGGTTGGTGAGTCAACAATAGAAGAGGCCTTGCAACATGTTGATGAATACCATCTGGATGTGCTGCCGGTGGGAATGATTCCACCGCGACCGTTAGATCTGCTTTCCTCTGAACGTTTTCAATCTCTGCTTTCTGAGCTGATTACCCGTTACGACCACATTATTATTGATACGCCACCCGTGCACGCGGTCAGCGATGCCTTGGTTTTGTCCAGACGAGTTCACGATGTTGTCTTTGTGACGCGGTATGACTCCACATCGCATTTCACCGCTCGCAAGGCACTGGCGCAATTGACAGAAGCTAGAGCAAAAATTGCCGGGGTCGTGCTGAACCAGTTTGTTCCACCAACGGCCTCCGGTTCATATGAACTCTATCAGTACATGTATAAGTATGGAACAGAATAGCCAAGGAAAGGAAAATAGAAGATTCGCCATATTGCCGCTAGCTTTTATGGTATTGGCGAGCGGCTATTGCCTGTTGCAGGTGGTGACAGAATGGTATCTGCAACCGGTTGAGCAGGTAATTTCTACGAATGTTGGGTGGACGGAACACGAACGCGTCGCCACTCTGCGTGAACTTGGTTTCGTTAGCAGGCTTAGTCCTGGCAATGTACGAATTTATGAATATAGAGTTCTACTGCGTGACGAAAGACTGCTTTTTGGTAAAAGCGATGAGTCACGCGGCTATACCGCACTGCTAGCGCAAAGGCCAACCTGGATTCCTCTGTGGATAAATGCACTAAACCAATTCGCGTCACGTGGAGAGTTTAATCAGCAATTCAATAGGGCATTGTTATACGCCCTCGATCTCACAAAAAACAATCACCAATACGCCTCGCGATTAGTTGAATTGAGCTTGAGACATTGGACACATCTGGATTGGCATACACGTGACGAATTAGCGAACAAGCTGTCGGAATACAATCTAACGCCTCTTTTACTGAAACTGGCTAAGGAAAAAGCAATGTTGAACTTTGTATGCGCAACGGTCGGGCAGACTGACGTAATGAGTCTGTGCGAGCCTTAATCCGCTGAGGGGTGCTTTTAGTGGAATTATCCAACGATAACTTTCTAGCAACTACGCGTTCAACAATGGTCGCCTTCGTAAGTAGGTATCCTCTGTTCTCGACCTTGCTCGTCCTGCTATTTTGGTTGCCACTACCTTTAGGTTCAAATAGAGGCTGGTCGTCATCATTGTTTGAAGCGGTTGTATTTTGCCTTTTTGCTATTTGGATATTGGGCTATTTAAAAGGTCGATACAAAACAAGTGTAGCCTTTGTTCGCGCCAGACCTGTGATATACCTGTTGTCGTGTGTTTGTGTCTGGCCGATTTTTCAAATGATACCTTTGTCAGCATCGGTGCTTGAACTGTTATCGCCGAATGCATTGATCCACTATCAGGCGGTTTCGGGCCTTTCCGCTAATGCAGCGTATTCAGTGAGTCTAGATCCCTATGCCAGTTGGGAGAGATTTCTTCTTAACTTATCCTTGTTAAGCCTGTTTATGCTTGTCTTGCTAACAACACGTACACGCCAGCATCTATACTTTTTGTTGTATACGATGGTGTTGGCCGGGTTATGTCAAGCGATATGGGGCAGTCTTAAATTACTATTTGTCGAAGATGTTCATTATGCGACAGGTACATTCGTCAATCGAAATCATCTTGCGGGGTTTTTTGAATTGACGCTCGCAGCCGGTACGGGTCTGTTGTTGGCTATAACTTCACACCGCCATTCGCGAAGTTGGCGGCAAGCACTGGTGTACTGGATCAGTCTGATTTTTAGTAAGAAGCTGCGACTTCGACTATATCTGATGATAATCGTTATTGGGCTTATTCTTACGCATTCGCGTATGGGGAATTTTGCCTTTTTTACTAGCCTAACGTTCGCTGCGCTTATATTCATGTTGACGACCAAAAATCAGCAATACGCACATAAGTCATGGTGGAGGGCGATAGCACCAGCGCTTTTCCTGCTATCCAGTCTCGTAGTTATTGACTTTCTGATTGTCGGGAATTGGCTTGGTGTTGACCAGGTCGTCGACAATATTCAAAAAACGCAAGTAGAGACGGAATCGAGAAGCCTGCTATTTAGCGATGCTCTATCGTTGACGAAGGAATTTTGGTTGTCCGGGATTGGTGCCGGTGCCTTCTCCAGTGTTTTCCCAGTTTATCAATCAAGGCCATACTTCGAAGTGTACGACCATGTGCATAATGACTTTCTGGAAATTGCAATGGAGTACGGACTACCCGTCTTTGTTCTATTTTCGGCGGCAATAGTTTGGTGTTTTCTGTCTGCGGTGAAAGCACTATTTATCAATGAATCCCAATTCCATCGGGGTGTCGCTTTTGCGTGTGTGATGGGCATATCCGCTTTGTTGCTGCATGGGCTTGTAGATTTCAATTTTCATATACCTGTTAACGCCGCCTATATTTCTGTTTTATTGGCATTGACTCAGGTTGCTGGACATCGGAAGTCTTTGAGTATGCAAGGGAGCGGTAACGACGATAACGGTGGAGGTCCAATATGAGCCTATATCGGCTGCTAGATATTATTTTTCAAGCGCTACTCATACTGATATTGAGTACATCGTTGGTCGTAGCAGGAGTGTCAGAGGACATCGCCGCAGGGAAGTCTCTTGAGCAGGTTTTCGTCAACAATGTAAATAGAGGCACTAAGGTTGAAGATGTCATGCGGCAAGCGATGAGAGTTTTAAAGAGTCGTAAACCGCAAGTATTGGCTGCTGCCCTGATGACCCAGCCGTCCGCAGCACCGAGTTTGGTCGAAATCGCATTAGCAAACGGCCTGGCGCCAGAAGAGGTTATGCAGATGGCATTGAGAGTTGCACCCAAATATGCGGATGAAATTCTACGCATGGGAATATCCGCAAATGAAGAAGCCGCGCCGGATTTGTTGAAACAGGCAATTCGCGCAGGCATCGCTCCTAATGTTATTACCCCGTTGATTAATGAGTTCGTCCTGAAATCCATGCAAGGCTTAGATGGGTTATCTGAACAGGACAAAAGAATACGCATGTTAACGGCAGAGGAAATCTTGTCCACGCAATACGATTTGCCTACTGATATGCAGCGCCCCGTACCTGTCATGGATATACCTCCCAGAAATGGGGGGAGCGATCGTCTGGCCAGTCCAAACTGAGGTGACTCATTCTTAACATCTGTGAATTCTATTGATAGTCTTTCTCCCTATGGCATAAACTTACGCCTTCTTTTCGACTTTCGACCTGTGCACACAGAATCTGTTGTATAGGATTAGCACTGAATCGTAGATATGTGGAATTAAGGGATAGGTTTTTATGTCATGGATTAGTCGCTTGTTTGACTCGCATTCACAATTCATCGTTCGATATCCTTGGCCGATTATTCTTCTCACCCTGGGGGCTTCAATTGGACTCGTCAGTCAACTTCCAGGACTCGTAGTCGATACGTCCCCCTACGCCTTTTTTGAGCCAGATGATCCGATAGTAACGAAGTATGACCAGTTTCTTAAAGACTATGATCGGGACGAAGTCGGTGTTATCACAATTAAGACTGAAAACGTTTTCGATCGCTCTTTTTTGCAGACGCTGCAAAACATCCATCATGATTTGGAACAAAAAGTACCTTATCTCGACGAAGTGCTTAGTCTGATCAATGCGACGTCGATTAAAGGTAAGAATGATGAGCTTATCGTAAAAGATCTCCTGGAGACCATGCCCGCAGACGATGCAGAGCTTGATCGATTCAAGCAAGACGTACTGACTCACCCCCTATATCCCAGCCTGCTAATATCTTCAAACGCGCAGTACACATCGATAATTGTTCGTCCAAATGCGTATCAGGTGGAAACGACAGGCGCCGCTAATTTGATGGAGGGATTTGATGATGCTCCAGTGAATGATGATGTAGGTGCCGATTTATCACCTCCACGTCTGACGCCGAAACAGATTGGTGAATTCAGTGCTGCCATATTCGATACCCTGAAGCCGTATCAAGGCAACGGTATTGAGTTTTTGGTCGCAGGGCTAGCGGTTGTTAATAATGAAATACTGGTTAAGCTCAACAAGGAAGTTCCACTATTTACGGGTGTGGCCCTGCTACTAATTGCCGTGTTGTTGTTTTTTCTGTTTCGGCGCTTTAGCGGGGTGGTTTTGCCCATTGTCGTCGTGTTGCTGGCCTTATTGGTTACGCTCAGTCTGATGGCAATTTCAGGCAAACCTTTTAATGTTTTCACGCAAATACTTCCCTCCTTTCTTTTGGCTGTTGGCGTGGGCGACGCTGTGCATCTTCTGACCATTTTTTACAGAGAGTACGCACGAGGTGGTGATAAACGCCAGGCGCTTCGATTTGCGGTAGCGCATACGGGCCTGCCTATGCTTATGACAAGTCTGACCACGGCCGCAGGACTGCTTTCGTTTTCTGTTTCGGAAATAGCCGCCATTGGATATTTGGGAATATTTTCGGCTAGCGGTGTATTGATTGCCTTTGTTTTTTCTATGACCTTATTGCCGGCGCTTATCGTAGTCTTGCCTATAAAGCATCTTTCGGAAAATAAAGACGGAAAGGTTCAAAGTCTCATAGAGGGATTTCTACGGACGATATCAACCATAGCGACGCGTCATTACGGTAAAGTCATTCTGGCTTCTTCTGTAATTGCGCTTGTTGCATTATACGGCGCCTTTCAGTTGAGGTTCTATTACAACGCTGTTGACTGGTTTCCCAAAGACGATCAAATACGAGTAGCCAGCGAGATATCGAATAAAGTAATGGACGGCAATATGTTTGTCGAAGTGCTAATCGATACGGGCGAGCTTGATGGGGTGAAAAAGTCAGAATTCTTGCAACGTCTTGAAGTGCTGCAAACAAAGATTATGACTCTTCGGGGCGAGGCCGATATGGTCGCGGCCAAGACGATTTCCATCGTTGACACCGTAAAGCTTATACATCAGGCGTTACACAATAACGATGCACACTATCATAAGGTGCCTGATAATGACGATTTGGTTTCGCAGGAGATTCTCCTATTTGAAAATAGTGGCGCCGATGATTTGCGTTCACTGGTAAGCGACGATTTTTCCAAGGCTCGTTTGTCGATCAAGCTGCCCTGGACAAACGCGGGCGCCTATGAATCTTATTTGCTTGATATTAGAAATCTAGTTGAGGCAGCGTTTGAGCACCGCAACGAGGTGACGCTTACCGGGATGATTTCTCTTCTAACGGAAACGTCGAGCCAGGCCATACGCAGCATGACTGAGAGTTATATACTCGCCGCCTTCGTCATCGGCATGATGATGATGCTTTTGTTGCGAAGCGCTCGCGTTGGTTTGATTGCTATGATACCGAATCTCTTTCCTATCCTGGTTGCCCTGGGCTTCATGGGTTTACTTGGATTCCCTCTGGATCTGTCATCCATACTGGTGGGTAGTATCGCTATAGGGTTGAGCGTCGATGACACGATTTATTTTATGCATCATTTTAAGCGCTATTTTTCAAAAAGCGGGGACGTTGTCGATGCTGTTGACCATACCCTGCATACCGCAGGACGGGCGATGCTGGTTACTACTATCGTACTATCCATTGGTTTTTTCGTATTTGGAATGTCCGATATGACCAATCTCGTTTCATTTGGCCTGGTAACCGGCGTCGCGATTATCATGGCGCTTATTGCTGATATCGTTCTTGCCCCGGCGTTAATGGCCTATGCCGTGAAGAGTCCCTCCTTAAGTCGGTCACTGATGCGATAAAAAAATGTAAATTTTGGCTTGACGTATCCAAACTTAGTTGCCAGACTTTCGAGCATGATGACTCAAATTATTACCTGCGTGCGATTTTCCTGTGTGATGAAGCCAATGTGGCTACACCAATATGGGTCTGCGTGCCAAGAGGTAGTAATTTAAGAGTAGTTTTAGAAAACGCCAAAAAGCCGCAGATCCGACAGGACTGCGGCTTTTTTCGTTTATGGCCTTTAACAAATTGCTAATCATAATAAGGAGAAAACAGTGTCTATTCCTTTGGCGTATCTTGGCGTGGTTTTGATATGGACGACTACCCCTATCACTATCAAATGGAGCGGTGTAGATGTCGGATTTCTATTCGGCATTTCTTCGCGCATGCTGATTGCGAGTGTTGTTGGAATAGCACTCGTGGCGCTAATGCGTAAACGCTTGCCACTACATCGCAGTGCACTGCATGCCTATATCGCAGTAGGAATACCACTGTATACCGCAATGATGGCCGTTTACTGGGGGGCTCAGTTTATCCCGTCGGGACTAATTGCTGTGATTTTTGGTTTAACGCCATTGGTTACCGGCTTGTTTGCTGTCTATTTTCTGCAAGAAAAAAGTTTTACGCCTTTTCGCGTGCTGGGCATTTTGTTAGGGGTTGGTGGTCTGGCAATAATCTTTAGCGACAGTCTGGCCTTGGGTGTTAACGCCTGGATGGGATTGGTGGGTGTCTTGATTGCCGTCGTGTTTCATTCTCTTGGAACGGTATGGATAAAAAAAGTCAGCACTGATATTTCATTGCTGAGTATGAACACCGGAGGAACAACCTTGGCGACGCTATTGTTTTCGCTTACCTGGTTGTTCAGTGGCGCGAGTTTGCCCTTACATGTTCCCACGCAGGCCGCCGTTTCGATTGTCTATCTTGGCGTTGTGGGTTCGGTTTTTGGCGCAATACTTTTTTATTACGCTTTACGACATGTTGATACCGGAAAAATGGCGATGTTGACGCTGATTACACCGGTGACGGCTTTGCTAGTCGGCAATCTGTTTAATGGCGAAGTGCTTGCGCCAACGACACTCTACGGCACCGCATTGGTGGTGTCGGGGCTGGCGATTTACCAATGGGCTTCTGAAATTCTGCGTTACCTTAACAGTAGAGTGTTACCCCAATGAATCCGAGTCAGTATTGTAATCGGAATGGTTTAGACCTCGAACTTGCATAGGAGTGTTTTAAGCAAATGTTGAAGTCTTAGGTCAATATCAGCAGGAAAGTGTCGTCATTACCCTGATAAGAGCGCGAGCCACTCACGCGGGTGAGTGGCTCGGCATACGGCCCACCGTGAAGAAAATATGTATCGATGGCGTGAATATTGACACAATTAGCAGTGGAAAAATTATTCACCACAAAGGCTTTGCAAATACTTTCGAGGGGCTTGTTCGTATTGGCGCACTTCCTGGTGTGGGTGAGCGCTGAATTACACGATGACGAAAAATATGTCGTCTTTTTGAGAGTCTTGACAGGGCAATTGGACAGGCTAGAGTGTTTAGATAAGTAACAGACTAGCGGTTTGGATGCACGCTTTCGCGGTGCTCATGTATGGGGGCGCTATAGACGGTTGCTTATTTTTCGATGTTGAAAAGGAAAACAATATCAGTTTCGCTCAATAGATGATTCGTTTACAGGAGGTTTTATGCGGATAAGGTTTATTTTTTTAGTCGTGTTGTTATCGATTTCATTCGGTTCCTGGGCTGGCGGATTGAATAAGGCCGCATTGTTTGAGGATGTCGATACCGATGGTGATAAAACCATTAGCAAAGCCGAGGCAAATGACAGGGATGACTTGAAGGAAAACTTTGCCAAAATCGACGCGAATAAGGACGGAAAACTCGACATATCAGAGTTTAGCGCGTTTGAAACGGCAGGAAGTACATCCGTACCCGAGTCAGATCAGCCTGAACCAGGCGCGGCACCAACTCGTTGAGTTTTGAACTTTGGATGTCAGCTTTGGGCGGGTGTGTTATTGCACCCGCTCAATACTAATTCGGGTGGCTCAATTGAAAAGATAAATGGCGCTGCTTTTTGAAGAGCGCTTAGTCCGAGAATTTGTCTTGTGTTGCCAGGGAAGATGGCGGCTTCTACATTTCTTAGTACACAGGTCTCTCCAATCTTTATGGACGATATCTGATATACATCGACTGTCTTTTGAGTGCCGTCGGCCATGATGCCTTGCAACTGTCGCAAATAAGCGGCATGTCCTTTGCGCTTTAGCGAGTGAAGTGTCGTTTCATTTAACACCAGGTAGCCTGAACCGGTATCAACCATTAACTCTGTTGCGCCTGATCCAGCGATATTTGCATTGATGTAAAACGCCTGCGTATGCTTTTGATCCATCGGAATGCTGGTATCAAATTGGCTGGCATAGAGTCCATTGCTAAGCGTAAGGCTTATGATAAGTAGAAATATTTTCATGTGATACTGTCAGCAATTAGGATGCCAGAAAGCTGGGCGCCGTTTTATGGACGGCGCCGCTATCAAAGCTTGCTGAGAGAGGTGAAAGATATCATCTTAAAAATCTTGTATTGTGGTTTTTTTCGCTTCCGCCAGGACGTTATTTTGCGCAATAAAGTTGAGACTATCTCCCTGCTCCGGATTGTCCAGGTTTGCTTCGCATGTTAGTGCAAGCGTATAGCTTCCGGATGGAAGAAAACCGACTTCATAGTGGTAGGTGTTGTTAATGACATCCAGTGCGAGAGAGGCGCTTGTCAACACTGCGGTAATACTTCCACTGCTGTCCATATCGCTTGGTGTTGCATTCTCTCCCTGGAAAACATATATCGCGTTTCCGCTATCGCCGCATCCATTGCTCGATAGCGTTGTGCCATCAACATTGCCCTTAATATGTCCAACTTCGACATTGTCTATCAATCGTAATGCGGGTTTCAATTTATAACCCTGATTGCTCAAGACGACCGACTTACGCAAGTCGAAATCGACAGTGAAATCTGCGCTACCAATCACTGGTACTGTAAAGCCTCTCACCATTTTTAGACCGCTCTCTGAGCCGCTAGGTATTTCTAAAGAATACTCCGCGCCGTTTACAACGATTGTAGAGGTGTTTGGAGAGGAGTCTACTTTTAAGGTGATGGATTGATAGTCTCCGGGTGATAACACTTGCCCTTGCAGTAGTGGCTCAGAATTCTCACCTTGCAGGGCGAGTAAGTCGATACGTTTAGCTTGTTCGAAATCAACGACAACGTCCTCGTTTTTCGCTGACTTTAGTTCGATGCCGGTAAATTGGACATAAACATTTGACGCGCCATCAACAGGCGCATCTGTTATCGACAGACTGAAATTACCCTGACCGCAACCGGTTGCCAATAGTAGCGCAATAACCTCAATTCGGACCAAGTTATGCATGAGCCTTCTCCTCGAATTTATCTGAAATAACTTATCGGCGATTTTATCTGAAGGCCTAGTGCGAAAAAGTGACGGGGCGCGCATATTGGGAAAAATAGACCAATAAATGCTTATCTTACTGTTTTAAAACGAATTATCCTTTCTGCCTCAGCTGTTGGAGTGGTCTTGATACTGCAAAAAAATCAATGAGATAGCGGTGTATTCACATGACGACATTCTTTTCATCACCATCGTGATTGTGCTTTAATTGACCCTGGTCGAATTGTGTATGTTTTGGCGCCTATAGGGAAAGGAACATAAAATGGAAGTTGGTTTGGTAAAGTCTTTTCTAGGTGTTCTAGCAACCCTGTTGATAGTCACATTCAATATTGCGGGTGCCGCAGAGGAGACGTTTTCTGCATCAGATGATTCGCAAAAGAAATATGAGCGCAAGGTTCTTCTTCAAATCCGGGATATTGGTCTCCAGCAAAAACATTTTTCCGTACCCGTAACCTTCTGTCCTTACAAAAAATCCTGCGTGCCGTTTGCGACCTGGGGGCTTGATGTCGATGACAATCTCGAGATCGCCGCTGCGGGGCAGGTCATTGAGCGCATGTCTGGTAATCGATATGACAATATCAGCATACAGTCGGGTAAGCTGGTAATGACAACGTTGAACGAAACCCTTGAAATGGATGCAGACCTGGGACAGTTCAATTTTGATGTCGGGCCATATTATGAGTTTGTCACGAAGTCCACCGAATATCTAAACACGAAGTTCGCGCCTTTCATGGGTGAGTTGCTTATTAAAGCTAAAGATGCCCGGTATCAGGAATTGGCCGACCGCGAAAAAGAGACTTTTCTTGCAGAGATAGCCAAAGAGCGTAGCGTGCCGGTAGCTTTTCTTCAGCGCTTATTGAATTCCGCCTTTGTCTTCGCCACCTATCTTGAGACTCCACGCGGGAAAATCAGCATCAGCCAACAAAAAAGCAAAAAGTCTTTCAATTTCAGTGTAGGTGTTGATATCGATTTGCCTATGCGGATGGTGATTTTTCGATTTGACTCAGAGAAAAAACAATTCGAAATCTATAAGGAGTTAAGTGCTCACTCCGGGTATGTATCAGATAGTGCGCAAGTGTTTCCATCAAGACCGGAAAATGTTGAGCTTTTGGCGAATTTGTATCGGAGAAGTTTTGTTGTTGCTGCCCGGGCCGCCGGGATAGCCCTCAATACCAATCTGAAAGAAGACGACGCATTCGCCATCTTTGCTACGGTCGATGCGGTTGATGAAGGTTTCTTTTTGACGCGAATCGAGTCTGCGATTGGTCAGGCGGAGGATTTACGTATAGACGCACCCTACCGTCTTAAGCAAATGATAGATGGAAAAATTGTTAATCGAGGTTGGATTAAGGCGCGTTCGGTAGCGAGAAAGTCCTTATTAGATGATGGCGCACAAGGACAATACCTTTCTTCATTTTCTGTTATCAAAGGCAGTGCCGAATTTAAAGATCAGGTGAGAGAGCATCCCTGGACTGGAGTTCTTGGCGCGCTAACCGTTGTCAATACACATCAGACGGTGGAGAAACTTTCCGGATTAACTGCCAGTGGTGGCGGTGACTTTTTGGGCTTGGGTCTTGGTTTTAAGGCGGATTTGGGTTACTTGTTTAACTCATCAGGATACTCTGAGTCATGGTTAGAAATAGTCGGACAATTTGGTCTTGGTGGCGAAAGCATAGTCCAGTCTTCTTCTATATATACAACTCCAGTACTAGGTGTTGTCCGTATGGACTATGTGAAGCGAGGTCATCTGGGGGCGAGTGGACTCTTTGTCGCGTATAAGTTTGGCCTCGCTGCGAGTCAAATGCGTGGGCAAGGGCCTAATGTTGACTCTGCAAACGATGACATAGAGATAACTTCATTCGGCCTGGGCGCGGGTCTGCAATTGGGTTATCTATTTTCACCCGATACGGAGTTGGTGGTAAACGCACAAGGGTATTTTCCCATAAGCTCTCAATACAGAATCGGCGAATCTGAGACGTATGATGACGCCAATATGTCTGTGGTCTATGGTATTAATGTTGGCTTATCGTTTCATATGAAATCGTTAGGCGGACTCGCATCACTGATGAGGTAAGAAAGATGAGAGGCAGAATTGCACTCCTAATATTATTGGTCGCTATGCTTGCCGCGTGCGGCGGGAAAAAAGTCGTAAAGTCTGATGACCCTTTGCCGCAAAGTCGACAGGTTACCGAAGTCGAAAGCACCAGTTCAGCAGAAACACTGGTGCGAGCTACCGGCAAGGCCGGTTCAGTCGAAGACGCTATTGTTGATGCACAGCGAGCCGCACTTTGGTTTCTTTTGCATGCGGGTTCGAAGCCGGTATTGAAAACTGCAGCTGAAAAACAGGCATTCGCGGCAATTGAGCGAGACTTCTACAGCGCCCATTCACAATTCGTGCGTTATACCAGTGATCTGAAATCCAAACAGAAAAATGGAAACACCGTCAGCGTTGATGTGCTGGTGCGTATTGATATGAATATGTTACGTGAACATCTGGTCAGCAATAACGTGATCAAGTCGACGACAGATATGCTTGCCGAGGCAGGCTTGCCCTCTATCTCGATCGTAGCGGCTGAAACCACTGACGATACCGATCTTGCGCGGAATGTATTGGGTGAATACCTGACCGATCGAAATTACGAAGTGAACGTGGTCTCGCAGAGTGGAAAGCTGTCAGCCGTGGTCAACAAGTTGGCGCGCCTGGGTGGCAATACGGACCCCTCTTACAACTGGGCTCTGGAAGCGGGTAGCGACGTTTATATAGAAGTGAAAGTCAATACGGAGAAGGGTAAGGTCAGCGGTGTTGATACGCGTAAAGCCTCGGTCACAGCCAAAGCGTTTGAAACGTCGACCGGTATTCAGCTTGGTTCAAGTACCGGGAATTCTTCGGAAAGAGCGGCATCTGGTTTCGACGCTCTGATACAGGAAGCAGCGAATGCGGTAGCCGACAAGTTGATCTCCCAGATCCGTAAGAAGTGGAGCGGTGGGACCAAGGCATTCAAATTGGTTGTCTTCACAACGGAAGATCAAGGTGATCGCGTCGATCAATCCATATACAAGGCGTTAAAATTGCTTTCTAAGCAGCCGGTAAAAAGGGTCGCCGCGGGAAAGAGTACGTTTGACTACGTTGTGCGTACCGAAGGCCTGGCTAATGCGTTTGAATTTATGATGGCGCTGCAACAGCGTTATGGTGGACCGGGAACCATCACGCGTGAAATGGAAAACGGTGCCTTGCTGGTAGTGCGCGCCGGAGCTGGCGACGTTGATATTCAGTTTGACTAAACTCGTGAAGATTTGTGTTTGGGAATTTTAATTCAGTAAAAGGAAGGTGAATCGATGAAATTGAAACAGCTTGTAGTGTTGTCTGTCGTGGGCGTGGCCTTGTCTGCTTGCGGTGGAAAAAATGTGAAGCAGGAAGTTGCGGATTGTGTGTTTCCGAATACCGAGACTGCTGCACCGGGTTGGATTTGTGATGAACCGGTACCGGGCCTGGATGTTCAAGCCGTGGGCATCTCTGAAAAATCCGGTGCGGGCATGAGCTTCATGAAAGATATCGCTGCCGCAGATGCGCGTGGTCGTTTGGCCGAGCAGGTTAAGGTCAAGGTCAACAAGATGGTCAAGAACTACATGGGCACCACTGGACGTGGCGATTCGGAAACCGTTGATGCTGCTGCCAGCAGCACCTTAAAGACCATCTCGTCCGAAAACCTGGTGGGCTCAAAAGTATACAAGTCACGCACTGGCCCGAACGGCAGATTGTTTGTTCTTGTTGGTATAGACGAAAATGCAGCCAAGAAGATTGCTGAAACTGCATTGAAAACGAGCATGAACAATGAGAAGGCATTGTGGCAGCAATTCGTCGCGCAAAAATCACACGATGAAATGGCGGCGGAAATTGCCAAGGAATATGGTCGTTAATCGAACCGGCTTGCAGGGAATTAAACCATGGTCAGAGTCTTACTGACATTATTCGTGTTTGTGTCTGCGGGTGCGGGTGTCCTGAATGCTCAGGATGCCCGCGCTGCCGGGTATATACTTTCAGCGGAAGGGAGTGGTCC
This sequence comes from Gammaproteobacteria bacterium, assembly GCA_029881255.1. Taxonomy (NCBI): domain Bacteria; kingdom Pseudomonadati; phylum Pseudomonadota; class Gammaproteobacteria; species Gammaproteobacteria bacterium. The sequence continues at coordinate 1,104,940 of JAOUMY010000001.1, forward strand.
ATCGCTGGATGAGGCAAAAGCCGCCGCGGTTACCGAATTGGGAAAAAGCATTATTGCGAAAGTTGAGTCTACCTTTCGTAGTGATGTGAAAGTGAACAACGATCAAGTCAATCGGGACATGCAGTCGATCAAGCAAGTGCGTTCCGATCAGCTGCTTAAAGGCGTGCGCTATAGTGGAGAACGTCAGGATGGCGAAGGCTATCATATTACTGCTGGTCTGGATCAAAGCGGCGTAAATGACACGGTTAACTATATGCGCGAGCAGCTCGACGGTGATCTGAGTGTTCGCAATCGTGAGCAGCTGGGCGCGGCATTGAAAATTGTCGATCATATGCAGGCGTTCATTTCGACTGTTCCAAAAATTGCCTTGTCTTCATTTCCTGATATCGACAAGTGGTTGGCGGATCGTCGGCACGAAATTCTGCAGCGTATGAATCAAGGGCGCGTCGAGTTTATCAGTCCTGTGCCAGAATACACTATTTCGATAGATGGTAAATCTGCGGTTTCCGGACAATATTTTCCGCCTGGACACTACCAGTTTTCTGCTAGTGCAGAAGGCTATCGCAGCTTTAATGGCACGTTCTCAGTGAGTGAGGGGGAGATTGCAAAGGTCAATCTTCCGTTTGTTAAAGTTATGGATAACAAGTCTGTGAGCCTACAGATTAGCGACGGATTTGAATTCCTGCACGATAGCCTGAAAACCATACTTGAAGATATGGGGGTAGCGATTTCCTCGGGTAGTAAACATGAAGTGAAAGTCACCATCGACGATGAAGTAAAAGACGTGGATGGTTTTTCTTCTCATAGCATTAAGGTGCAGATCGTCGCGATGAAAAACGGTAAACGGGTAAACCGGGTGCGTTTTTCAAAGAACATGACGGCGGAAAGTGGCGACCAGATCAAATTGCGTAAGACACTACAGCCGCTGGTGGAGAAGGGTATGATAGGTTTGTTCTCACGCATGGAAGTGGAAGAGTACTTTTCCGGCAAGTAAGTGGTCTGCCTTTGTTCTAATTCTACGATATCAAGACTCTGTGCCTGCTTTGAAAGGCCAGAGTCTTTGATCTCCCAATTATAAACACGCATAATCCTCCAATGAAACCAATACGTATTTTTCGACACGTAGATTGTGAAGGTCCAGGATTCTTGCAGGATTTTCTCGATGTGCAAGGCGTTCCTAGTGAATTAGTTAAGATAGACGAAGGCATGCCGGTGCCAATGACTATCGATGACGTTTCCGGTTTGGTTTTTATGGGCGGTTCGATGAGCGTTAATGACGATTTGCCCTGGATCGTGCAGGAATTGGATTTGATTCGCCGCGCCGCAAATTCAAAGTTGCCAGTACTGGGTCATTGTCTTGGTGGCCAATTGATCGCAAAGGCATTAGGTGGTCAGGTGACAGCCAATCAGGTCAAAGAAATAGGCTGGTTTGAAGTGACTCGCAGCTCAACAGCAGCCGCGCAGCAGTGGCTGGCCGATATGCCGGAGACGATGACTGTTTATCACTGGCATGGCGAAATGTTTAGCTTGCCACCGGGCGCGCAACTCATACTGGAAAACCTGAATTGCCCACACCAGGCCTTTGTCGTCGGGAATATGTTGGCCATGCAGTGTCATGTTGAAATGACTGTCGATCTGGTAAGAGAATGGGCGTCGCGGTTTGAAGATCAACTGCGCCCAGGAAGTGAAACTGTGCAAACACCAGAGCAAATGTTGGCAGGACTGGAGATGAAAGTCGAGAATCTTCAAAACTATGCCAGGCATATTTACTCACACTGGTTATCACGTGTTGCTACCTGACGTAACAATATGTCCGATATAAACTTCGATCAATTGGCTGAGCGTTTTCAGCGAAATATCTATGGTACTACCAAGGGTCGCATTCGACTGGAAATTCTCAGACGCGATTTGACCGAGGTGTTAGCTAGTGCGCGCAATTTTGAAAATGTGAAAATATTAGACGCTGGTTGTGGCATGGCTCAGATAAGCACCCATTTGGCAGAGCAAGGCCATCATGTCGTTTTGAACGATGTTTCGAAAATAATGTTGGATGCAGCACAGAAGAGTTTCGAACAAAAAGGAATGTCGCAACAATATCGACTTGTTTGTGGACCGCTACAGGATTTGCGAGCGCAACATGATGCATTCTTCGATTTGATAATGAATCATGCTGTTCTGGAGTGGACGGAGTCTCCTAAGCAGGCGCTCGACGATTTAGTCTACATGCTTAAACCCGGCGGCTACTTATCGCTAATGTTTTACAATATTCACTCGTTGGTGTTTCGTAATCTCGTGCGTGGCAATCTGTACAAAGTCGATCGCTCTGACTGGGCGGGCACGGGAGAGGGAAGTTTGACGCCAATCAACCCACTTGATCCAGATGAGGTATTCAATTGGCTGGAGCAGCATAATATGAAAATTTTATGCAAATCCGGTGTGCGGGTATTTCAAGACTACATGTCACGGCACAATCGTGAACATGTCAGTGACGATGACATCGTTGCGACAGAATTGAAATATAGTCGACAGGAGCCGTATCTGCATCTCGGTCGTTATATTCACGTCGTTTGCCAGAAATTTTCGTGAGGGGAGCCAAAAACAATGTTCGGATTTGTAAAGAAAGTTGAGATGCCTACCCGCGAGTCCGCTTTGCCTGGGAGACAAAATCCCGTTGTGGTATCGGGAACACACTTCGTTAACGGTAACAACGTGGTCATGCCTTTTCCAGAAAATATGCAAATGGCATTGTTTGGTCTCGGCTGTTTTTGGGGGGCGGAAAAGGCCTTTTGGCAACTACCCGGTGTTTTCTCAACGATGGTGGGCTATGCCGCCGGCTTTACGCCAAATGCGACTTATGAAGAAGTATGTTCTGGCATGACCGGGCACAATGAAGTGGTGCGCGTGGTATTTGATCCGAGGCAAATTAGTTATATTCAACTACTCCGTGTTTTTTGGGAGTCACATAATCCTACTCAGGGTATGCGTCAGGGAAATGATGTCGGTACCCAGTATCGATCAGGAATTTATTGTTACGATGAGGAGCAGCGATCGCTGGCGACAGACAGTAAAACCCATTATCAACAACGACTGTCAGCAAATGGACTTGGTGATATAACTACTGAAATCCTGGCGGCACCAACGTTTTATTACGCGGAAGACTATCATCAGCAATATCTTGCCAAGAATCCTAATGGCTATTGTGGGCTAGGTGGGACGCGGATTGCCTACGATTAGGCAATAGCTGAAAGCGGATTAAAAGAGAATTTGTTAACGGGTACGTGGCAAAGTATTCGGATTCCTTCCTCTTGCGACACGGCAGACAAATCGACGTCAATAAGAGGATTTAACATACGTTTTGCCTTCAGGTTATAAATCTGGCGTACCATAGGCGTCTTGACTTTTTCACTGTTCTGTTGAAACACAACACCGACGTTGCCATTGTTCAGCGCTACGAGCGTGCCCACCGGGTATAGGCCGATACAGTGTATAAATTGATTGATCAAATCCTTCGAAAAACTTCTATCTTTTTCGGCATGAATTAAAAGTAAGGCATCTGTCGCGGGACGGGCTTCTCGGTAAAGTTTGTGAGAAGTGATGGCGTCATAGGTGTCGGCAATGGCTGATATTTGTCCTGCAAGACTGATTTGTTTGTCTTTTAAACCGTTTGGGTAACCACTACCGTTGAAACGTTCGTGATGCTGCGCAACCGCCAGAACTACTTCTTCGTCAAAGTCCTCGCATGCAGATAAAATTTTCTGGGCTTTGTCGCTGTGTAGGCGAACCAGAGAAAACTCTTCATCTGTTAATCTGCCTTGTTTATACAAAATATTCGAAGGTATGAATACTTTACCCAGGTCATTCAATAAGGCGCCAACAGCAATACTTCTTACACGTGATGCGTCAAGTCCAAGAAATATGGAAAAGCGCGCGGCAATCACGGATGCGCTAATCGCATGTTTGAGCAGGTAATCATCTTTGCTCTTATTCAGGCAAAAACACACCAAGGCATCTGGGTTACGTTGGATCGATTCGATGAAGCTGTCAACAACGGGAAACAATGATTGAAAATCTGCCGGTTTACCTTTTTTGGTAACTGCAAAGACGTTGTGCACTATCGTCCAGGCCTGTTTATAAATGCCGATGGACTTACGCAATTCCTGCTCGATTGGAACGACGGACGCTCCTTGAGCGATACTTTCGAGTACTTCTTTTTGTATGACGCCCACGTTTTCCTCGCAAGACTATCTTAGAGTAGGTATAGATTTCTTGTGGATGGATCAATTGCACAAGTTAAGCATGGTTTGTTTGTGAGGAATAGCCTGCTCTGGCGTTTCTGAGAAGGACTTGGCGCAAAAGGTCGCGCCCGGGTAAGTATTGCAATTCTAATAATTTTTTGTTTAAAACAGGGCTAAAATTGTTGAGAGAAATTCAACCCAAAAACGTCTGATGAACGAAAGGGCGTAAGCTGTATCGGCGTCTCTTTAGTGCGATGTAATCTGGGAATATTGTAGCCTACGGTAGTTCCCCAGAGGATGCCGGTGATAACGTCGCTTAGAAAGTGTTTTCCCCCTTCGACTCGCAACCAGGAACCTGCGGCTATACCGATAATGGCACCTCCCCAGACCAGCTTTTTGTTCTGAGACTGAGGATAATAGTCGCTAAACACCGTTGCGCTGAATATCAGGCTGGCAGAAATTGTTGCCGCATGACCGGAAAAAAAAGAACGGGTGGCATCAGCATCCAATTTGGCCGTAAGAGGCGCCTCGCTACCGTAGGTAAAAGGTCGGTAGCGAATGATATTGCCCTTGGCGACCGAGGTGCCACCGAGAGTTAAAGCGAGGGTCTCGGCATACATTAGGCCTAAAGTCAGAAAGTCCTCTTTTTCTTTAAATAAAAAAACCGTTGGTGTAAGCATGCTCACGCCGAGGACAGCATCGCTGATATGTTGCGCCGTAGGATTCCAGAAGCCAGTATTGTATCGGTCTAACCAGGGTATGCTGTGTTTGTCGAGCGCGCTTAAGGATTGCGGCGTCGGTGTTTCCTTATTCATATCTGCAAAAAGTCCGGCGATACCTAAGGCGCTGGCACCGACGAGCAAGTGAATTTCTGAACGCTTGTCGAGTTTATATGGCGATGCCTGCACTACTGATATGTCGACAAAAACAGACATGATCACGAAAAGGAAAATTCTTGACGTCCGCCAAACACGACTTTTCATTGATAAGACTCGCTGTATTATTCGATTGTTTTAGAATGATACCGCAGTCGATATCTTTCCATAAAGAGAGTATTTGAATCCGGCACGAAAATTGGTTCGTCCAGCCTTTAAGTTATCGTCTGGGGGATGATTATGTACGATAGTTCGGTTAGGGAAAAGCGAAACTATTTTCGCATTCAGCTAAATTGTCCGGTGAAATTATGGAAGACAGAGTCGGCAGCGCGATTTAGCGGCGTCTGCATTAATATGAGCATTAAAGGCATACTCATCGAATTGGATCAACCGGTTCGCCAGGGGGATAAGTTACACATATTGATTGAGCCGGGTCTTGATATTTCACCACCCTTAACCGGAATAGTGGACGTTTTGCGTGTCGAACGAGACTGCTTGCGAAATCGCTATAAGATTGCCGGAACGCTGGAAACTGAGGTGGTTGTATAAGTCGTCGATTAGGGTGTTATATCAGCGACCAAATCGGATGATATCGCCTGGAAAGAGTTGCGCTTTATCGATTTCGAGACGACCTACTGAGAATAATGGTTGTACCTGTTCAACGGCTAGCGTTGCTACAGGGGTCTCGCGTCGACCTAAAAAGAATTCCTTTTGGGTGAAACGTATAGGGTCAGGCGATAGTCGGTAAGTCATCAGGGTATCGCCAACCTCGACTAACGATGTGGCTCCTGCATTGAAGATAATCTCGTTACCGGAAATTTGTACGATGCGCGCGGTGAAAGGGATCATTTGCAAATTATTGCGTATCATTTCTACATGTCTATTCATGATTTCACTCATGGCTTTGCCGTAAGCGCTATGCATAAACGTCTTGTTTGTAATCCATGCCCGGGCGTCTGATAAAAGGCTAACACCTTCAACTGTTTTACTGAATCGATGGTTGGCGATACGCGCGCCTGAGACGCCATCATGAATAAACAGCTCTATGTCGATATCGCGTTGATCAAACACCAGACCATCACGTTTTTCCATGCTGTGAATTACACCGCTTACAATGATCTGCACGTCTAATTTGTCGGCTAGAACGGCGTAAGTCTCTGGGTCATCAAATTTGTAACCGGGATTGTCTCGCGAAATCAGATATTGCGTGCCATCTTCACCGAGAAAGGAACCGCTACTTTCCAGTCTACCTAGCAACTCCCTCGGCCAATCCTGTTCTATGCCTGGAAAGTCGATCACGTGTTGTTTTTTGATAATATCGAATTGCAGTATGGCAACTTTTTTTCGATATCGTGCGGCAGGCGAAGAAGGTCGCGAGCCATCGCGGGGAATCTTTGCTCGAATATGTACGTGATACACATCCTTCTCTGCCCATTCCTGTAATACCTTAACATCTTCAACGCGACTGGCTGCATTGACGCGTGTGCTTTCGATTAGCAATACACTGGACGATGTTAAGGTGGTGCTGTCTATTTCAGATTTGAATTGCGTGGCCGCCTGACGCATCGCATTTTTAATAGCCTGCTCTCTAGCCATTCCCACAGCGCCATCCTTGATGACTGCGCTGCCTTGTGCCTCCACGATCGTATCCGCTGAAACACTAAACGCCAATATCAAATTGGCGATCAGGCAGAAAATGATTTGCGAGACTATCGTCGGCATTTAGCGTGTTACTCTGATTGATAGTAGAAATTCTTGGTCGCAATATGATTTGCACTGTTTCCGCTTGCTGGTGCTGGCATATTGCTACTCATAATGAATTCGGCCTGCTGCGCGTTGTCTTTTGGTTGGTTTGCGGCATCAGTACATTCGTCGTCTCTTGAATTAGGAAGCGTTGCGGTCAACAGTCGTTGATCGACGTTGACTTCAACAGTTGTTTCATAACTGCCGTCTTCATGTGGATTTTCTGCGATAACTCTGGCGCCTTGCAGAGTCGTATCAATGTAGACTCTGAAACGGTCTTTTTCGACGACCATATCGCCCAAAGTGGTTCCGCCCCAGATCTGAACACCACGTATACGTTCAGCCAGGCTTCGGTAGGCATCAACTTTTGCCGCACGCATCGCCATCAGTCTGCGTTGCGGATCGGAATAAAAACTTTTGGGAGGTGCGCCGTATCCAGTTGCTCTGACTCGAACACTAGGAACCTTTCTACCATTTAGATTGATGTAGTGACCATCTGCGGTACAGTTGACTTCGGCCATTTTTGCCGCGGCAGATGCGTTATCCTGCATGGAGACAGCCACGGGAGATTTCTCCTTCGCTGAAGTTAGTTCCTTGCCTTGCGCTACTTGCTTCTCCTTGGGATCGTCGGGAAGTGTATAGTGTGTGCAAGCGGCAAAGAGTGTCGCTAGCGTGAACAAACCTGCCGTTTTAATAACCGAGTGCATTGATGGTACTCCCTCAAAATGTGTGAAAAGCGCCTGGTTCATGCTTTTCACGGAATCGATATAACGCTCAAACATAAAATTGCAAAGTGCATACCAAGGGTGTTAGGAAAGTGTAACAAGGTGTTTACGACAGCGCTTAACGCAAACATTGCGCCGTTTTAGTTTTGACTTGGCTCGGTTTTTGTAAATATTTTTACCGAAGGATTTATGGGAAAGGATTCCAATTCCAGTTAATGAGTACTTAGTTACCTGTATAAGTACACGCAATTTCGGGAAATGAAACAATACATGAAAGCACTACTACGGTATCGCCTGCAAAAACACTTTCTGATCGCCAGTTTATCTGTCATGTCTGGTTCTGCACTGGCAGATAGTTGTTATAGCGCAATCGACTATATCAAGCCAGAAGCGATAAAAGCCAAGCGTGCGCTGTACTTGTTAGTTGACCAAACAACGCCGCTAAGTGGCGAGATGCGGCAAAATGTTACCGATCTGCTGAAAAGTTGGGGTAAGCCAGGTGATGTCGTTAAGGTGGGCGTTTTTTCGGCCAACATGCAAGGGCGCTTTCCCAAGGTTACGTTTGATCGTAGGGCAGACAATCCACCGAGTGAAAAATATTTGTGGCAGCTGCGTTGGCAGGACAAAAAGGATTTGCTCGCCTGTTTGGAACAGCAGCAGTCTAATTTTCAGGACGAGGTGAAAAACGCCATTTCCGAAGCGGTGGAAAAATCCAATTCCACTATTCCGAAAACGGAATTGCTGTTTAGTTTGAAGCGACTTTCCCGTGCAATGATAGTGAAAGAGGAAGCCGAGCATCCCGTTGTCTTTCTTGTGAGCAACGGCATGGAAAATAGTACTGACTTTTCTTTTTATCGTGGCACTGTGATTAATAAGCTACCGACGTTGCAAATCATTTCCAAGATACGTCGCAAGGGACTCATGGGTTTTTGGCGTGGTGCCGATGTCTATATATACGGACTTGGCGTTATTGAAAATAGGAAAGCCTATATCAAAGGAAATCAGCTCAAAGATCTTGAAGATTTCTGGGAGCGCTATTTCGTCGAAGGCGGTGGCAAAGTAAAAGCCATAGGTTTGCCCGAGTTGCTTATTTCCTCTATCGAATAGACCATACTTAATCAAACGCGGCAAATTCGCGTTTCATTTTTCCCCGTCGAAGAAAGGCCGTCATCCCCGCTGCAGTGATGATGCACCACACGGCGAATATTGCCCCCGGTAAAGCGGTTTCCGGTTCGAAATGCTTTAACGCCAGTGCAACTCCTAGCCCGGCATTCTGCATTCCAATTTCTATCGACAAGGCGATCTTGTGTCGACGATTGAAGCGAAATAAGCGAGCCAATTGCCAACCGACTATATAGCCCCAGGCATTAACAATAATGACGGTAATTAACAAAGTAGGGCCAAGTTCTACCAGGCGAGTTTGATTTGCGGCAACGGCGTAGCTGCAAATGACAACAATAGCAAGAACCGCAATAGCTGGCGCTGCATTGACCACTGGTTGTGCCTTATCGCCCAGAACATGTTTCAAACTGATACCGGTGAGTAAGGGTAGCAATACAGTAAGCAATATGGTTTTCATCATCGGCCAGAACTCAATCGGCAAAAATGCGCCGCCGAGCCATTGCACTAAAGCCGGTGTGAGTATCGGAGACAACATGGTTGCAACCGTAGTCAAGGCGATTGAATATGCGAGCGCGCCACCGGCAAGATACACCACAACATTGCTGGCCATAGCGCCCGGCGCACAGGCAACAATAATCAGACCTATCGCGACTTGAGGTTCAAGCTGGCTGAACCAGGCTGCTGCAAATCCGAGAGCCGGCATGATGGTGTATTGTGCAAGAAGTCCAAGCGAAATTTTCCCCGGTTCTTTTACCGTAGTCTTGAGGTCGTCCAGCTCCAGGACCATGCCTAGAGAAAACATCGTCGCGGCAAACATCCACAGAAATACATCTTTAAAGATCAAAAAACTGGGGGGATAGATAAAGGCGATGACTGCGCCTGCTGCAGTAAGCGGTGCCAGCTGATTGCTAATGCTCTGTAGTATTTTCAATTCCCTGTCCTTGATAATCAAAAAGAACAATGACGATGAATAAGCGAGTGATACGCAATCTCATTTTCCTGGCCATAATGTTGTCATCTAGTATGCCCCATGCCGGCATACTCGACAAACGCGATCTCTGTCAGCGCGCCATTCAGATGCAGTGTTTATTTCCGGATAGCCTGCATTTAATCACAGAAATTCCCGGCGATTTGTTTGCTACCGCTATCTATCCCTTTAGTCACGAACGTATCTACCGCACCGGATTTGATTTCGCCTCGACACTGGCGCTGATGCCTGCGGATGAACCGCTGACACGCGGTATTTGGCGTATCCGTGATTGGGGAGGCGAGTGGGGTTTACGGCCAAAGACGCATCAAGACTGGTACATCCCCGGTTTTCTTTTTTATGATTCCATCATGACGTATGCCTTGCCGGCGATGTATGTGGGTGCAGCACTGGCGAATAATCGGCGCCTGTATCGCGCATCGTATTTTGGTATGAAGGTATGGGCCTATACTATTGCTGTACCGTTGCCGTTCCGTTACGCGGTGCAACGCTCTTATCCCAGTGCAAGTGACGGGGGCTGGAATAGTCCGTTTGAATTTCACTCCCGCGATGCCTACGACAGGAATCAGGCGGTAATCGATGGCCTGGGGGCGTTTCCCTCGTTTCGCGCGGCAATGTGGTTTGGTCTGGCCGATGTCTTTGCATCCGAATATCAACACGCTTGGGCCTGGTATAGTGCCGCAACCGCATTGACCTTGCTCGCCGATCATGGCCACTGGGCGACCGATCTGCTGTTTGGCGCATATATTGGGTTGAGCGTCTCGCAAAGTGTACGCACCCGATACCGTTACAACGAAGGCGGTTTTTTCGAAATACGCCCGTTTTTCGCCGGTGGCACAGCGGGCGTGCGTATGGAATGGCTATACGATTAGGCGCCTGAACCCGCGCCGACTTCTGGTACAATACCGCCCCATGGATGTTTCCCACATACTCGATCCCCTTAATGATGAACAGCGCGACGCGGTAACCACCCCGCCGGGTAACGTGCTGGTGCTCGCTGGCGCGGGTAGCGGCAAAACCCGAGTGTTAGTACATAGAATCGCCTGGAATATCGTGACCGAGGGGGTTTCCCCCTATAGCATTCTGGCTGTGACCTTTACCAATAAGGCCGCCGCCGAGATGCGTGGGCGTATTGAAAGATTGCTGGATATTCCGGCGGGCGGGATGTGGGTCGGTACCTTTCACGGACTAGCCCATCGTCTGTTACGCGCGCATTTCGAAGAAGCCGGTCTACCCAAAGGATTTCAGATTCTCGATTCCGATGACCAACACCGATTGGTCAAGCGCGTATTACGTTCCCTGGAACTGGACGAGGCCAAATGGCCTGCGCGGCAACTACAGTGGTATATCAACGGCAAGAAAGACGAAGGTATCCGGCCCGAGCACATCGATGGCCGTGGCGATCCGGTCGAGGCCACATATCAAAAAGTCTATCAGGAATACGAACAACGCTGTGCCGCTGGTGGCATGGTCGATTTTGCCGAATTGCTCTTGCGCGCCCACGAGTTATGGCTCAAACGCCCCGATGTACTGGATCACTATCGCAAGCGTTTTCGCTGCATTCTTGTCGACGAGTTTCAGGACACCAACACAATTCAATACGCCTGGCTGCAATTACTCGCCGGTAAGCAGGGCAATATCTTTGTCGTTGGCGACGACGATCAATCTATCTATGGTTGGCGCGGCGCAAAGGTAGAAAACATTCATCGCTTTCAACGAGATTTTCCCGATGTGCGGGTTATTCGTCTTGAACAAAACTATCGTTCCACCGGGCATATACTGAATGCCGCCAATAAATTGATAGCGAATAATGCGGATCGCATGGGTAAAAATCTATGGACAGAGAGTGGCGAAGGGGAGCCGATACGCTTTTATTCTGCCTACAATGAGCAGGACGAAGCACGTTTCGTAGTGGATACGATTCAGCAATGGGTACGTGATGGCAATATGCGTAAGGAAACGGCTATTTTGTACCGTTCCAATGCGCAGTCACGTGTGCTTGAAGAAGCCTTGTTAATGCAAGGCGTTCCGTATCGTGTGTACGGTGGCATGCGGTTTTTCGAACGCATGGAGATCAAGGATGCATTGGCTTATTTGCGCCTGGTATCCAATCGTCACGATGATGCGGCTGTGGATCGCGTGATCAACGTACCACCGCGTGGCATAGGTGAACGCACAGTGCAGATGATACGAGATCGGGCGCGTGAATCTCATATGAGTATGTGGGCAGCGGCGGAATCCATCGTGCAAAACAAAGAAGTGCCTGCGCGTGCGCTCAATGCCTTGAATACCTTTCTCGAACTCATTGTAGAGCTGGATAATGATGTCAACGAATTGCTTATCGGCGATATGCTGGAACACATTGTCGACTATACCGGCCTGCTTGATCACTATAAAAAAGAAAAAGGTGAAAAAGGTCGTGCGCGTATAGAAAATATCGAGGAATTGGTCAATGCCGCGAGGCAGTTTGAAGATGACTTTCTGGAAGAGGAAGTCGATGATGAAACAGGCGAGGCTGCGCTAGATCCCTTGCTGGAGTTTTTGTCCTATACCGCATTGGAAGCTGGAGAAAGCCAGGCAGGTCCGGGGGATGACTGCGTGCAACTGATGACGCTGCATTCGGCTAAGGGACTGGAATTTCCAATGGTCTTTTTAGTTGGTATGGAAGAAGGACTTTTTCCCCATGAACTGTCTATAGAAGAACCCGGTCGACTCGAAGAAGAGCGACGTCTGTGTTATGTCGGCATTACCCGTGCTGAGCAACAGTTATATATTACGGCTGCCGAGCATCGACGTTTGTATGGGCGCGACAGTTACAACCTGCCTTCACGTTTCGTCAATGAAATTCCACGCGACAGCATCGTTGACATTCGACCTAAGGCACAGGTAACGCGCCCTATGAGCGCTTCATCCTTTACCTCGCGTCTTGATGATCTCGATCAGAGTATTAACGGATTTCATATTGGTCAGCGAGTTATGCATCCAAAATTTGGCGAAGGTATTCTGGTTAATTGTGAAGGCAATGGGCAACACGCCAGAGTGCAGGTGAATTTCGAGGAAGTTGGGCAGAAGTGGCTGGTTTTGGCCTATGCGAATTTGCAGGCGTCCTGATTAATTTCATGCGGCCTTGATAGTGGTTTGTTTTTTCTTTTCTCTCGCCAGCATCGTGAGCGCAGGTAGGAATTTTACCAATAAGATTGAGGTGCTTGACGGGGCTTGCAGGCGCAGTGTACGCCGAATGTTTTCATCAAATGTCGCGCGCAACACCTGGCGTACGAGGTGGCTCGCAATTGGTGGAAACGCCAGTCTGGGTGTTTCATTGAGTGACAGTTGAGCCAGTTTCCGTCCCTGTTCGCTGTAACGCATAAAACGGTGTTCGTAGTCCTGCTGAAAGCCAAGCCATTCTTCTTCATTGCGGCATAACTGACTAAGCCCCATGCGCCGGCCAATTTCATTCCAGAAATCAATCACGGATTGCTTGTTGTCTGCAGAGATTTGCGTTTTTTCATAGCGCATATTCCAACGAAAAGGCTCAAGAAAAAAACAACACAATACGTAACGATAGGCATCGTTATCGGCGTCCACTTTCGAGTGTGACACGTTGATATGTCTTATCGCCTTTTGGCCCTGCTCACTATTTATGCCGTACCAAATCAAATCACGAATCAATAATCGCGTTCGTTGCAGGCGCTGAAACGTATGATGTCGCAGATCTGAAAAGTCATAAAGTTTCTCGACGAGATGGGCAATAGCCATAGGACGAAAAAGCGCAAGATAGCTGCCAAAACGAAACGCCAGCGGATGCCGGCAATAATAGAGTGAATAAATCAGGTTTTCCTCGACAGCGGATTTGCTCACAAATCCCTCTCCTGCGCATCTAAGTAACGAATACAGATATAAATAAGTTACAACCTGGTGCAGGCATCATAGCAAATTTGTATGGGTGCTTGTTTCGTTTCTTTCACAGGCGTAGCATGAAATAAAAGGTACAGTGGAAGGAGCCCCTATATGTCAGCACTCGATTTGCGCGCCCTGATTAGCAAACTCAATCCGTATACACGTAAGACAGTGGAAGCAGCGCTTGGTGTCTGTGTTTCGCGCAATCATTATGAAGTATTGATCGAACACTATCTCGCGCAATGCCTGGATGATGATAATAGCGACATCACCTTGTTACTCCGTCATTATGATGTTGATCTCAGTACCTTCAAGCGCGGTATCACGCACATACTGGAAAAACAAAAAAGTGAAAACCGCAGTCAGCCGGTTTTTTCCCGTCTATTTGTCGAGTTATTGCAGGAAGCATGGCTTATGGCGTCAGTGGAAAAAACCGCCACGCAGTTGCGTGGTGCGGCAATTTTCGCGGCCCTGGTATTGAACGCTGATCGGTACGCGCCGGATGCCTATTACGACATACTCAAACAAATTCCTGTGGATGATTTGCGACGGCACTATCTGGATTATGTTGGCGCCTCCAAAGAGGGTGGTGGTGCAGTGCGTGGCGAATCTGGTGCGCCGATGCCTGAGGGCGGCGGTGCGGCGATGCAGCAGTTTGCGATCAATTTTACCCAACAGGCACGAGATGGAAAGATAGATCCTGTATTCGGGCGTGAAGTCGAAATTCGCCAGATGATAGACATACTCAGTCGCCGCCGCAAAAACAATCCAATCGTTGTCGGAGAAGCCGGTGTGGGTAAAACGGCAGTGGTCGAGGGTCTTGCGCTGAAGATAGTAAACGGTGATGTTCCTGAGGTTTTACGCAATGTCGAAATCTATGGTCTTGATATTGGGCTGTTGCAGGCCGGTGCGAGTGTAAAAGGTGCGTTCGAAGAAAGACTCAAGGCGTTTATTGATGAAGTGAAATCATCTGCTGTACCGGTTATAACTTTCATCGACGAGGCGCATACCTTGATCGGTGCCGGTGGTCCGTCTGGCGGTAGTGACGCCGCAAATCTACTAAAGCCCGCTCTGGCCCGTGGCGAACTGCGTACCATCGCCGCGACGACGTGGTCGGAATATAAAAAATATTTCGAGAAAGATGCGGCACTGGCGCGACGTTTCCAGGTTGTTCGCGTAGAAGAACCGGATATCGATGGGGCCACTCTGATTATGCGCGGACTACGCGCGAACTACGAAAAGGCGCATGGTGTTTACGTGCGTGATGATGCCGTGGTGGCGACCGCAGAATTGGCTGCCCGCTATATCTCAGGACGCCAGTTGCCGGACAAATCGGTAGATCTTTTGGATACGGCGTGCGCGAGGGTAAAGATCAGTATTAGTGCTCGTCCGGAACAGCTCGACGATCTTTACAAGGAAAAAGAGGCCTTGCTGCGCGAAATAAATGCGTTAAAACGAGACACTGAAAACGATCAGCAAGTCTCGACAAGTTCATTGAATAGCGCACAAGAGCAACTCGCCACCATTGATGACGGAATTGCCTCTCTGGAAGACAGGTGGCAAAAGGAAAAGGCGCAGGTTTCCGAAATTATTAATTTGCGCCAACAGATTTCCGCTTTGCAGAAAACACCAGTAGCGGATTCGAACCAGAAAGGTGAGGCGTCAACGCAAACGGAAGTTGCTCAAACATCATCCTCTGACCAGCGCGATGTACAACAGTTACGAAAAGCGTTGGTGGAAAAAGAAGCCGCCTTGCGTCAATTGCAAGGTCAACATCCTCTTATTCACTACCAGGTAACACCGGCCGTAGTCGAGCGCGTGGTGTCGGACTGGACAGGTATTCCTGTCGGCAATATGGTACAGGATGAAGCCAAGGCGATATTGGAGCTGGATGCCCGATTGCAGCAACGAATCAAGGGACAGGACCACGCGCTGGCGCGAATTGCTGAAGCGATACGTGCCTCGAAATCCGGATTGGCAAATCCGAAAACGCCTATCGGTGTGTTTCTGCTAGTCGGTCCGAGTGGTGTGGGTAAAACGGAAACCGGATTGGCGATAGCGGAACAGCTGTTTGGTGGTGAACGGTTTACCGTATCGGTGAATATGTCGGAGTTTCAGGAGAAACACACCGTCTCTCGCTTGATCGGATCGCCGCCGGGTTATGTTGGATACGGAGAGGGTGGCGTTTTGACCGAGGCTGTGCGCCAACGTCCCTATAGCGTGGTGTTACTTGACGAGGTTGAGAAGGCCGATCCGGAAGTCATGAATCTTTTCTATCAGGTTTTTGATAAAGGCGTATTGTCTGATGGTGAAGGACGCGTAATAGATTTTAAGAACACGATTATTCTGCTCACCAGCAATCTCGCTACCGATGAGATTATGGAAATGACAGACCCGGAATTGCCACCACCTTATGAAACAGTAATGGAAAACATAAGGCCAACGCTGAGCAAGCATTTCAAACCAGCGCTGTTGGCGCGTATGGATGTCATACCGTACTTCCCTATCGGGCGCGACGCTATGCGAGACATCGTTGCGATAAAATTGAACGTGTTGAAAAAACGGTTGCAAAACACAAGGCAAATTAAACTGGATTATCACGATCGCGTTCTGGATCAAATCGTTCAGCGTTGCACCGAGGTAGATACCGGGGCGCGCAATATTGACTACATCGTCAATCACAATTTAATGCCGCGTATTTCGACTCAGATTCTGCAACAGTTTGCCGGTGGTGGCAGTGTGTCACGTTTACAAATCGACGTAGATAAAAAAGGCGATTTTAGTTTGTCGTTTCTGGATGAGAGCAAACCAGGAAAGAGAAAATCTCAGAAGAAAAAAGAGGCTGCACCGGAGTTGGCATGACTACGCCCAGTCATCAATCGTCCGCCCTTTTGCAGGCTCGGCATCGTTTACAGCGAGTTTGGCCGCTCTGACTACGAAGTCGCGCCCTTGCTGCTGATCGTAGTCGCCATGTCGCGCCAGACTCTCCGCGTGACCGTGCTGCGTGATCTGATTACGCAGTGCGCTCATATAGGCATTGGGGCGCGAAGTATACCCGGGCATTTGTGAGACATGCATGCCTGGGAGTACAACATTGAAATTTGTAAACATGGCCATTCTATGAGCATACCGGAAATGGCTTTCTTAAGGCGTGACAAGTTTCTCAGACCATCGGCTTGATACAATCTGAAAAAACCGGCAATTATTGATATTTTGCGAAAGTGCGAGCTATTTCGCTAAACTGGATTTCAATTTTTCCAGCTCATCTTCGACTTCGTCAGGCAGAAATTCCCCACCAGAGCCGGTATAGGAAAACAACAAATATTCCCGGTATTCCTGATAGCAGCGTTTCGCGTAAGGGTGTTTCTGATGGTTCAACATGCATTCCATCAAATACATATCGGCCAGAGAAAAGAAGTAGGCGTAGTCCAGTGAGCGATCTGACACTGCCAGCCAAAAGAGAATTTTGGGTAGTTCCGGCGAATCCGGGTGGTCGTTCAAAAAGTGATAAAGCTGGCCTCGCAACCAAACCCTTGAGACTTCCTCTTCCGGGCGAAGAATCAAATCCGACAAGGGTTGATCGAGTTTACCCAGGTAGAGGTTAACGTATTTTTGCAAGGTATCGAAATCGGCGCGGTTGACTTTGCTCAGCCCATTTTGTTCGAGTGACTGCAAGCCATAAATCATAGCGACAAGTTGATCTTTCGTGTCCGAGGCTGGTTTTAGCGTTTTGAGATAGGCTTGTAGGCGATTTGCTCCTTCACCCGGACGATTGTAAATCTGAGCATAAATGGTTACCAGGCGTCGATACGAGGTTAGCAAAGCGGTTTCAGAATGTTTATTACCGCTTTTTAAGAAGGCATCGTAATATTGTTCTGCCAGTTCGTAATTGCGCGTGAAATAGTTGAACTCCGCGTAAGCCAGATCATCAGGAAAGCTCTGGCGTTCTGCGCCTGAAAACAAGGTCCGTAGCGCACTATCCTGTGTGTGGCAAGAAGTGCATACCTCACCAAGAGAGGCTAGTCGGTTAGTGGCGTATTCCCAGTTTTGACGGCTAATCGCAGACTGCGTCTTCTCCAGATAATCGAGTATCAGGGAATATGAAAGCTTGTATGTGGTGGATTTTTGATTCAAATGAGGACCGGCTTCACGAAAATAACGCAACATATTCGCAGTGCCTTTTTCCAGATTTTGCTTATGAGTCGCTGTGAGCTTGTCGCGTTGCAAAGCGTCTGGATAAAGCTTAATCATCTCTTTGCCTATGGCACTCATGCTCTCGTTTAAGGAGGAGGATGCATGAACAATAGAAACTGTTGTGAGGGACAGACAACATAGGCCAAAGACTAAGATGTTGTAAACGCGGTTCATGAGCTAGTCCTAATACTAAGTTTAATCACCTGCGGGTATTCACAAACCCCGCAGCCCTTTTATGTTCCCGTCTGCAGCTGCTGAAAGGCGTAATATTGTCGAAAGCCTTACCAAGTTAAGATGTGCCAGACAGTTCGAATTACTAAAGCAAGGAACGAACCTGTTGGCGGGGCTTTTGCAACACCCAATGTTCGCAAATTTTGCTGCTTCGGGCCGAAAATTTCAGTCTCAGTTTAGCGGCAATTTGCAAAATATTCACGGACTTTCAACAGGTTAAATGCGTCTGATTTTCGAGCTTTGTGAGGTTTTTCTTAAAATCCGGCACGATATAGGCCGACACTATAGTTATGAAGAAAATGATTTTGGCAGTCTTGCTACCCGTACTGCCACTTACAGCATACGCTGATGCAAACGTTAATACCGATGCAGGAAGCAGCATGCCCGCGCTAACCGCCCTGGTAGATGAAACCCACGACTTCGTGAGCAATCAGATTACCGATTGGATAGACAATGTCGATCAGTTTTTTGGCGAGGAAAAATTTCTGGATCGGGAGAACGGTTCACAGTTATTGGTCCGCTATCAGGCAACATATGATAATGCCAGTATGTTGTATGAGCCCAAGCTACGTATACGTATTGATCTCCCGCGAACTAAGCAAAAACTGCGCTTGATGATTGAAACCAGAGAGGCTGATCAAGGTGGCGCGTCAGTCGATGATAATGCATCCGGGTTGTCGAGTGGCACAAATAGTTCTGAACCTGATTTCTTTTCCACGGCGCTACAACTGGTTATTACTATGAGTGATGATGTGCAGTTAAATGCACGTACAGGTATCGCATTTCGAGATGGCCTTGACCCTTTTGGACTGCTGAGCGGTTACGCAAGAAAATCCCTGGGTGCGTGGAACGTTCGCGCTTCTCAATACATTTATCAGTACGCCAGAGCAGGTTTTGGAGAAGAGACAATTTTTGATGTTGACCGAAAGCTTTTCGACAATATGTTGTTGCGCTTTAGTAGTAATCTCAATTGGTGGTATTTAGCTCGACAATTTGAGGCGTCACAGTCAGCGTCTTTGATTACCAGTTTTACGCCTAGCTTTGCTGTGTCATTCAACGCTGTATCAGAGCAAGCATCATCTGGCGGTTGGCATAATAGCAACAATTTCATTTTTACATCTGCAAGGTGGCGGTTTTACAAGAAGTGGGCTTTTCTGCAATTGACGCCACAACTAACATTTCGCCCGGAAGACTATAAACCCGATCCCAGTATAACGCTGGGTTTAGAGATGTTGTTTGGTCGCAGTGTCGACAGACAGAACTTTCCTCACAGGCCTAAAAAAATGGAAACCCTGGAAGGCCCTCAACGCCGATATCACTAACGTTCGTTGGTAGATCTTAAGCAAAAACTCATGGATTAATCATATGCTTAGCACATGTGCTGGCTGGACAAAACAGCGTCTGTGTAGCATACTTGGCGCGAAAATTTGTCATCTGAAGGTGTGTAAACATGTCTGATAATAATGCAAATGACAGTTGGGGATTACCGGAAGGAATGGACCCGATGCGTGTTATGCAAGTGGCTTCCGGATACTGGAATTCCTGCGTATTACACGCGGCAAATAGACTTGATATATTTAATCTGCTTGATGGCCAGTCGAAAGATCTCGATACTCTGACCAATGAAACTCAGTCTGATCGCCGCTGTTTAAGTGCATTATTGTCGGCGCTCGTGTCGATGGATTTTCTCGATCGCGATGGCGACGTGTTCATGAATAACCAGTTCTCCAATACCTTTCTTGTTAGCTCAAGCAAATTTTATCAGGGTGGTATCGTCTACATGTTTGAAAACTGGTATGAGGCCTGGGGTGGTTTGTATAACACCGTCAAAACAGGTACGCCATCAGCGTTAATGCATCAGGAATACAGTGACGAAGAAACGCGTAATTACATGATGGGCATGCACAATCGCGCCCTATCTCAGTCAGATGTTCTGACAGCAATGTTTGATCTCAGCGGAAAGAAAAAACTTATGGATGTTGGCTGCGGTCCCGCAACGTTCTCCGTTAAGTTTTGTGAAAAGTATGAAGGGCTGAATGCTGTTGCAATGGATCGCGAACAGAATTTGAAAATCGCGGGGGAAATCGTCGATATGTATGGCATGCAGGATCGTGTTCAATTGCTGCCAGGAGACTACAATACTGATAGCCTGGGAAGCGGTAACGACGCCATGCTATTGTCATCGATGACAAATCAGGAATCGCCGGAGAATATTCGCAAGTTATTGAAAAAGTGTTATGACTCGATGAACGACGACGGCGTGATCATGATACAGGAACAGCTGCTTCATGCGGATAAAAAAGGGCCGCAGCTTGCGGCGTTAATCGGCGTGAATCAAATCATTAATACGGTTTCAGGTTGTTCATACTCTACTGCGGAAATGGAAGAAATATTGCGTGATGTCGGGTTTGTTGATATCACATCCAAGCAAATGGCACCACCTAGTCCATTTATTATGGTGTCAGGGTATAAGCGATAATTTGCATATAGAATAAAACCCGCATTCGGTGCAACGAATGCGGGTTTTTTTTTGAACTCGTCTCTTACGGAGGCGTCTCAAATCACTTGGATAGAATAAATAAAAACGCTTAAAGGGAAGGGGATATGAAGAAAAAAGTTTATGTGTCATTACTGTCTGGTCTATTCGTCGCCTGTAGTCCTTCACCATCAACGATTGATGAGCCTATTGCTACGACGCAAAACGTCGGCAAGGTTTTAGATGTTGGTTATGTTTACCATGGGATTGATGGTAATCGTCTGGTAACAGGAACGGCTAATCTTTCGACCACAACACCGATAGACATTGATCTTCCTGCGAGAGCTAACTGGCTTGCTGCCGTACACAGTGGGAACGACAGTTATTGGGTTGCGGTGCTGGAAAATGGCGAGGCAAAAGCCTATAAGTTGAGTGGTAGTGTAGCCACAGAAGTATCACTTACTCCAGCGCGTGTGAACAAAGAAACTCAACCGGTGCCAGTGCTGCAGGAAGATGGAACGCTTGCATTGGCGAATGTTTTTGCAGGTGCGTCGACATACACCAGTCCGGTCATACTCGATTACGCCACCGGAAAGCGAGCCTATATTGCAGACAATGGTGACCTGGTCGTAAATGACGGAGGAAATCTACAACGACTGGCGATTAACGCACTAGGCTATGCTCGAATACTCGTCGACGAAGATCAGCGTGTTGCCGTGTTGACTGGGCCCACCTTGCGTTATGCCCATCAGGTGTTAGGGAATGAACACGAAAATGCCGCTTCTATCACCATCGTTGAGACTTCGCCGGCGTTAAAAGTGTTGTCAAAAATTGATGTGCCAAGTAACGATGTGATTGAGGGCAATCCCTTGATATGGGTCGATGTTGACGGGGATGGCCAGCGCGAACTTGTCACTACCGTGTCTAACATTACGCAGGGGGCCAGAGTAGTGGTGTACAAAGAAGACGGGACGGTCTTGTCACAAAGTGCACCTATAGGTAGCGCCTATCGCTGGCGGCATCAGGTGGCTGTGGCGCCTTTTGGTGGTGGAACTGAACAACAGTTGGTGTCGGTCTATATTCCGCATCTTGGGCCCGTATTGGAATACATCGACATGACTAACGGTAGTCGTAATACGAGCAACTCAACGTTGAATTATTCGTCTCATCTACAGATCTCCTTGAATCTGGATAAGTCGCTGACAGGTGATTTTGATGGGGATGGTAAGCTGGAGATTCTTTTACTCAATCGTAGCTCAAGAGCAGAGTTGGCCGCATTTGAACTGGGTGAGAACGGCGTTGCTAAAGATTGGGCGCTGGCCTTAAATGACGAGTTCACCAGCAACCTGGCCGCTGTGCAATTGGATAACGGCGCTATCGTACTCGGCGCAGGGCAAAACAGACAATTACTGCTTTGGCCCTCGGAATAAGAAATTCGAATTCAAAAGCGAGAACGGTATTTCAGAGTGTTCTTTGGTCGTATGGAGAAAGTATGTGGCGACGTTAGGGGCATCGCCATTTGAAAGTGTATGAATTATTGCGCTAGTTTGAATTGTTCTACCAACTCACACAATTGTGCGGCTGCATTCGTCATCTCGTCAGCTGAATTATGAATCTGGTCTATGCTGGCACGGTTGTGTTCAGCCGTGATACTCAGCTTTTCCATATGTTCTGTTGTTTCGTTGTGTGCAACAGCCTGTTCGCGTGTGGCACATGCTATTTGATGTGCCAGTTCGGTCGTTGTCGAAGACGATTGCGCGATTTCAGTCAGGCCACCAGCGACAGAGTGATTCAAATCGACACCGGCGCTGACCTGTTCCTTGACCTGGTTCATTGAAGAAACCACGATGAGTGTCTTGTCACGAATCTGATTGATTATCATTGCGATATCAGCGGTGCTTTGCGCCGTGCGCTGAGCGAGTACGCGAACTTCATCCGCAACCACCGAAAATCCTCGACCTTGTTCACCCGCCCGCGCGGATTCGATTGCTGCGTTAAGTGCCAGCAGGTTGGTTTGGCCGGCGATTCCGTTGATAACCTCTGTTATTTCTGTAATTTGCTGGACCGAGGTGCTTAACTCCTGTATTGCCTCGCCAGAGGATGTCACCGTTTTGACGATCAATTCGTTTGCACTGATATTGCTCGACATGTGGCTGGTGCTTTCAGTTACATGTGTTTGTGTTGCATCTGCGGCCTCTAAAACGCTCTTGGCGTCATTGGATATTTCGGCCACTGAAGCGTTGATTTCTTCCATTGCAGCACTAACAGCCATGATGATTTCTGACTGCTCCTGTACCCGCGCATTAACGTCGTTTGTCGATTTGGAAAGCGTCTTCGCATGTTTATCAACGCTATTAGCATTTTTCTGTATGCTGCGAATGATCGCGGAAAGTTGCATATTCATATCTCTTAACGCAAGCAGCAACTGTCCCAATTCGTCTGCGCTGGAGGCGTCAATTTCGTTGCGTAGATCACCAATCGCGATTCGTTTTGCGGTTTCAACAGCCTTATGTAATGGCTTAGTAATACTTCTGGTGATCATAAAGGCCAGAAATATCTGCATGGCAATGGCAAACAGCGCAAGAATGGAAATAATCACAACGGAGCGATTAAAGATCACATCCGATTCAGTCACAGCTTCTTTGGCGTGACTTTCAAAATTCGATAGTAGCTTTTCTAGGTTGGCGATAAGTTCCAGTTGCGCTGGACGGGCGGCGTCTCGGATATTTGCCGCAGCTTCCTCGTTTTCTTCATTTAATGACAGGTCCAATACCTTATCGGCCATTTCCTTAGCGGTGTCCTGAAATTTCTCTATTTCGGCGAGAATTCCCAGTACTTCTTTTTCGGAGACACGAGCGGTAAGTTTTTCTGCAGCTTCAGTATAAATCGCGGTCGCATCGCGAAAGCGTTTTAGCTCGGATTTCTTAAATGAAAAATCCTCCTGCATAACGATGTCGCGCATAGCGATGGACTGAAAACGCACGGAGTCACGCATCTTATTAAGAAGTTCAATATTGGTATAGTCTTTGTCTACGATAGTCCGCATGTTCTCGCGCACCATAGACAATTGGCTGACGCCGACTACTGCAACGGTTACCAATAGTATGGTTGTTGCAAAGAAGGTTATTGCCAGGCGTAGCCCGACTTTCATATTTTTAAATATGCCCAACATAACTCTCACTCCAACACATTTTACTTTTCTTGACTCTTATTAATAGGCGCCTGTATCGAATTCGATACAGGCGCGATTACAACTTACTTTCTATGCTTAACAGCGGTATGCAGTACGCCGATTACCTTGCCTTTTTCCATTACTGGAACAGAGACTTGTACGCTCAAGTCACCAGTAGATGGATCGGGTTTGGCCTTAGGCGCATGCCACGGCTTTCCTTTCTGTGCGTTTTTGAAAGGAGGACGAGCCTTGATGTTGTAGATCAGAGGCTTGCTTGGTCCTGCGACCAGATCACCGCGGGAATCACGCAAGAACAACTTAGCCAAGTCCTTTGTTTGCCACTTGTCCATTTTTTGCGCGGCTTTGGTCTTTTGGAACTGGGTAACCTTTGAATCATTGGCTGGCAGTTCATCCCATTTGATGTTTGTCATTCCTTTTATAATCCCGCCCTTTGAGTTTGCGCTCTTAACAGCGCTGACGACATCAGGGTCGGAAGCCCATTTGGCCAGCATGTCTTCGTATTTTTTTACCTTGGCCTCAAGTTCTGGTGGAATTCCCTCTGCATTGGCTGTAGCGCCAGTTATGGCAGCGACGAACAGAACGGAAAAAAACATCCTGACGAATTTATTGAGTGTGAGTGACATAGTATTACGCTCCAAATTTCTTCAGTATCAGTTTCAGTTTCAGGTTTACTTCACTTCATTTCTTTTCAACGGAAAAAAACCATATCTTCAATCGGTTAATGCGTTAATTAAAGACTTAAGAGTCTCCGTGATGTACTTTGTATCGGTATCTGATACAAATCCTGGAGGTTTGGTAATACTTTTCCGCAGAATTGTTCACGCTTTCACTAAGTTTTACTTGGCGAGTGAAAACAAACGGTTGTAGATTTTGAATTGGCCCTGGACCAAGAAAAGCTTTATAAATTATCGGGTTTGGATATGGTTGAAATGTAACAGGCAAGCGAACGTTTGGGATTTAAAAAATACCGTGCACGAACCAGGCTCGTAGGCCTTCCACTTCTCTATATATCCAATAACGCTGTCCCTGAGGATTTTGTGCAATGAAATAGTCCCGCTGCACATCGTTCCCGTCCCACCAGCCGCTTTGAATTCGCTCTGGGCCTGACATAAGTTGCAGATATCCATGACGAAAAAGCTGACGCTGGCGTATTTCCAGGCGCTGGGGCTGTTCCAGCAGCCACAGTGGCCGTAGGGCGTAATCGGCGCATGGGCCAGCTTCACCGGGTGCGCAATAACGCCAGCTACGTTCGGGGCGGTGGTCGGGGTGCGCTTGTATGCCGGAAACGGATTCTTCCCCCATGCGCGAGCACAAGCGTTCCACTAATTGCTGCCAGGTGTCTGTCCCCGTTTTATTTTCTGGTGTATCGATGAGTGCCTGGCTTCGTTCAACCAATGTCTGAACATCAGTCACACGCAACGCCATCTCATGAACGGTGGCTGGTAGTGACAGTCTTTCCAGGCGCTCTTTCAGCAAACTTACCAGATGCGCTGCGTCCCGGCTTACCTCTACCAGGGTGATATCGAAGTGGGTGCGGGCGCTATGCTCGTGAAAAAGCGTCCAGTGCAGGGTTTGTGTGCCGCCGCCGCGGGCGCGCAAAAAACCACTAAGAGCCAGCAACAGTCTTTGTCCGACGAAGAGTAGGGGTTCTGTTTTGTCTACAGGGAAGGGGATCTCCACGCGCTGTTCAAACACCTCTGGTGCTATAAACAGGGGGCGAGGGTCGGCCGCTTGGCCGAGCAGGCGATCGAGGTAATTCACAAAGGCCTGGCCGAAACGCTTGTTAAGCCCTGCCCTGGGGAGGCGCAATACATCACGTACATGACGCAAACCCAGACTAATCAGTGCCTCGTGAATAGATTCTTCAACTTCGAGAAACTGTACCCTACATGCGGCAACGGCAGATTGGAGATGATGGTCCTGCAGTAGCGCATATTCCTGACCACTACGCGCCAAAAGTTCGGCTGCCGCAGGCGTCTGCGCTACTGCTTGTTGTGCGATATAGCCTAGCTCCTCCAGCCCATGCTGTATCTTGCTAAGCAGGGTCGTAATACCCCCAAACAACATGCTGCTACCTTGAATTTCCAGTAGCAGGGTAAATGGAGGCTTGAGTTGTATACGTGAAGTGAACTGACCGGCCCAGACCGCTAATTGTTCCAGGGCCTGGTATTCCGCCTCGGTATTACGTGTTTTTACCAGTAATTCGCCACTGAGCGCATAAGCAGCCGAAAGACGCATGCCCGGCGTGACGCCCAGGTGAAGAGCGCTCGGGTTGCAGCTGACTACGTGCTGCTGATTGCCTTGCCCTTCAATAATGGCAAGTGGCTGTTGCGCAAGACTAGTTCGCGTATAGACGTTGAGCGGTAGCTGTGGCAGGTAAAGGCATAGCCACATATCCTTCATGATCCCAGTCCAGATGTATAGGGCCGGTTGGCCAAGCGCCCCGGCGTTTGTGAATATTTACCTCCATGCCCCATTCGTTGGTGCTGACTTCCATGCGCAAAGCGGCGGGTGAGGATTGTACTTGGGGTGCTTGCTTGTAAAAGAGCACGCCAATACAGTTGCCTTCCTCGGTCGCCAGTTGCAGGCGTCGCAACTGGCGCTCGTTAATGCTCCCCGGCCAACACAATACCGCGCCGCAAGTGCCGGCGCGCAGGGCCTGTTCCATGGCCCAAAGCGTGTCATCCTTGTCCGGGTGCACCAGCAAAACCTTGGATATATCGATGCCATAGCGGCTTAGCGTCGGTGCATAGGGAATATGCGGTGGCGCCACCATCGCAATCCAGCGCCCCTGGTGACTCAACTGCGCCAGCGCCGGAATCATGAGTTGCAGACTGCTATTGCCATCCGCGTTGGTCAGTAGCTCGGTCAGCGCGCCCTGTGGAAAACCGCCACCAGGCAACACCTGATCTAGAGCCTTAAAGCCGCTGGAAACCGTCGCTTGCTGATAATGCTCCCATTGATTGGCCCGCCACACGCCGGCTTCATACATCAGATTTTCCAAACTCATATCGTGTTCTCCTTGAGGCTACTCTCAAACCAGTCCCAGGCAAAAAAAAGGTGGGTCGTATCCCTTGTGCGTTGGAGTAAGTGGGATATGGCGGGATACGACCTTAAAGCTGTATGCGTTACCAGTGCTGTAAGTATATACAGTGAATTTACTGGATGGCAAGGTGTAATTGAAAATTTACCCCTAAGCCGGCCAAGTGGCCTTTTACGGCTTTCTGTTCAAGACGGGTCAAATACAACGTTTCTCTAATATTCGTGAAAAGAGGTATCTGACCCGTCTTAGTTCTTGGTCACGAACTAAGATTTATGAACTGTAAATACAGTCACTTACAAGAAGCAGAAAAAATCTATTGACTTAGTGTCGCTGTCACACTATCTTCCTTAGTGTATTATCAACACTAAGGAAGATCGCTCATGTATTCATACGAATACCCACATCCCGCGGTGACCACTGACATCGTGATATTCACGATTCGTGATGAACAGTTAAAAGTGCTGTTGATAAAGCGCAAAGGTGAGCCATTCAAAGGCAAGTGGGCTTTGCCCGGTGGTTTTGTGCAAATGGATGAAAGCCTGGAAGAAAGCGCGCGCCGAGAACTAGAAGAAGAAACCGGAGTGAGTGGGGTCTACCTGGAGCAGCTATATACGTTTGGGCAACCGGAGCGCGACCCGCGAGAACGGGTTATTACCGTCGCGTATTACGCGCTAATTCCTTCCGACAAGATTCAAATACGGGCTGCTACCGACGCTGAAGCCGTGGGTTGGTTTGCCATGGATGACATACCGCCGCTCGCCTTTGATCATCAAAACATTGTCGATATCGCCCATAACCGATTGGTGGCTAAATTGGATTACTCAACAATCGCCTTTGCGTTTATGCCGGCGGAATTCACCCTGGCTGAATTGCAGGCGGTATACGAAATTATTTTGCAAGAGGAGATGGATAAACGGAATTTTCGCAAATGGGTGTTAGCCATGGAAAAAATCGAAGAAACAGGCGGCGCGAAGCGCGACGGTGCTCATCGTCCCGCGCGTTTGTATCGCGTGAAAAACCCAGGCCAGGTGGACATTATTAAATAAGTGTGGAGGTGACATATGAAAAACGCACTACTGTTAGCCCATTATTACACCACGCCAGATGTGCAAGCGATGGCGGATTACGTTGGCGACTCCTTAGAGCTTGCCATGATTGCGCAACGTGAAAAGGCCGAACGCATAGTATTTGCCGGTGTAAAGTTTATGGCCGAAACGGCCAAGATTCTAAACCCGGCAGCCGAGGTGATACTGCCAGACGCGCGCTCCACGTGTTCACTCGTGACCCAAACCGATACGCGATTGCTCAAGTGCTGGCGTGAACGATACGCCGATCACGTGCATGTTACTTATATCAACTCGGACGTTGAAACCAAAACCCTGGCGGATTGGGTCGTCACGTCGCGCAATGTCGACGACATTGTCGCTCACCTCATCTCGTCGGGACGTAAAGTAATTTTCTCACCCGATCGCAACATGGGCGCCTATCTCAATTACCAATACGGTTATGACATGCCGTTGTGGAGCGCTGTCTGCGAGGTGCACGACCAATTCAACGCCGAACGTATTGAGCAAATGTTGCAGGCAGTAAAAAGCGGTGATGCTGAACCACTACTCATTTCCCATCCCGAATCGCCGTTGCCCGTGCTTAAACAGTCCGATTTCGTTGGGTCGACAAAGCAGATGCTGCAATGGATAGCCAAACTCGAAGACGCAACGCGTTCTGTATTCGTTGCGACGGAAGAAGGCCTGCTACACAACATGCGCCAAACAAGACCCGATCTCGATATTCGACAAGCGCCTATCTATGCAGGTTGTCAATGTAACGCGTGTCCGTATATGAAACGAAACACAGTTGAAAAGATTAGCGACGCGATGCGAGGAGTGGGTTTGAAAATTGACTATCTCGATGCATTCCAGATGGAACGTGCCCGCAAGCCCATCGAACGAATGTTAGCGTTTGATAGTAGTCAAACGGCGGGGCACGCTGCGTAAGCGCGTTCTTCGAAAGTAATAGAGGCTATTTGTCCAGGAGGTGATTTATGATCCTTAACTACTTTAAAGGTGAGCCTAGTCAACATGTAATTCGCTACCGTAATGGTGAAGTGGTAGCGCATGGCGCTGGACGCGCATTCTGGTATTTAAGACACAACACGTCGATTGCCTGTGTACCGTTAGGAAGCCAGGAGGCGCCATTTGTATTCAAAGAAACGACAAGAAATTTCCAGGAAATTGCGATTCAAGGCCAATTGACCTATCGCCTGACCAAACCCCTGGAGGTTGCGGCATTGCTCGATTTTACGGTCGACACAAAAACAGGACGATATCTGTCAGATGATCCTGAAAAATTGATGCAACGAGTAGTGAACGCTATCCAAGCTTTGACACGTACAGGTGTAAATCAAATGAGCTTAGAAGATGCGCTGATTCGAGTCAAAGACCTTGGAGGGCAAGTGTTACTGGATATTCACGACGATGTCGCGTTGCAAACAATGGGAGTTTTGGTCGAAAGCCTACACGTCACCTCAGTAACGGCTACACCTGAGATGCATAAAGCCTTGGAAGCCGATTATCGCGAAAGTTTGCAACGTCGGGCGGACCAGGCAATCTACGCGCGTCGGGCCGCTGCCGTGGTAGAAGAGGTTAAACTAAAACATTCCGCAATGGACGCTGATATTGTCCTGGAAGAAAAACGCAAAACCCTAGTCGAAACACAGGCGCAAAATCAATTGACATTGGCAGAATCTGAAGCGCGCGCCGAAGAGATGAAGCTTAACCCCTATGGCAATTTGCCGCCACAGGCGCTGATTGGCTTGGCGCTGAAAGAATGGGCCGCAAATGCTGGAAAGATCGGTAATCTCAACATTACGCCGGATCTGCTTGGGCAATTGGTGACGTATGTTGGGAGTGTACGCAAATGAATGTTCCTCTGTATCAGGAATATGCTTCTAGTACCGTGCTATTCGAGACCGTGGTGATTGTCACCAAAGCCACGGTTCTCGAAGAGCTAGTTAAACGTTTTAACACTCAGGCGCAGGCGAAGTTCTATCTTGAACATGCTGGGCAGGACTTTGAGGCGATACGTGGCAAGCATGAAGAATATACGCAAATCGTCACACAGGTACGTAACGCTATTCCGCGCGGTTTTCGAGTTCAAGTATTGGATCGTAGTCTGTTACCACAATACGTATTTACTAAGTCCGATTTGATTGTGGTGATCGGGCCTGACGGTCTAGTGGTCAACACGGCTAAATACGTAAACGAAAATCAGCCGATTGTCGCAGTAAACCCTGACACAACAGCTATTGATGGTGTTTTGTTGCCTTTTACAAGGGAATCAATCTTCAACGGTTTGGAAAAAACATTGTTAGGTAAGTTTCGAGTTAAAGAAATCACAATGGCAGAGGTAAGGCTTAATGATGGTCAAACCTTGTTGGCATTCAACGATCTATTTATTGGCGCACAATCCCACGTGTCTGCGCGCTATGACATTCGGCAGGGCGAAAAATTCGAGCATCATTCATCCAGTGGTGTGATCGTGTCAACAGGGGCTGGTTCTACTGGGTGGCTACGCTCTGTCTATGCGGGAGCCACAGCAATTGTGGAGGCGCTTGGCGGGAAAGTAACGCCACCGCCAAACAACGGATCAATCCCTTGGGATAGTGAATATCTTATCTATAGCGTACGTGAACCGTTTCCAAGCAAATCAACGCAAGCACAAATGGTCTATGGAGTGATAACACAAGATAAGCCACTTATCGTCACCTCTAATATGGCCTCGGGAGGAACAATTTTTAGCGACGGTGTGGAAGCAGATCGTGTTGAGTTTAACGCCGGTATCATAGCAAATATTGGACTAGCAAAGCAGAGAACACATCTTGTTGTGTGAATAGGTTTCGCCCAATTGGATAAATAACGATGAAAGAGGTGTGTCAAATACAACCTATTAGGAACTGAAACGGTAACACGTAAACGAGACATTCCTGCAAATATAGATATACAAGATACCGTCATTTTCAAATGCGGCAAATCGATTTCGCCCTCAAAGCTGGACGTGGTGGGTATACCCAGATGATTGTATTTCATTGTTGAATTCTCCAACGCGTTTAGACGAGTTGTCGGGTCTTAGACAGGAATCGCGTCCGATAAGATATCGTAGGAATTAAACACGCGTTCCGATAGTCCATATTTTCTTGCCTGCTCTCTCCATGGTTCTATATGTGGAGCGATTAAATGCTTCTCCAGGCTTGCTCTATCTGGCCATAACTCGGAAAAACGTATCAGGCCCTTATCAAAAGGATCTTCGGCGACTTCATACAATATACAACCATCTAGTTCCTGGGTGGCCTTCACGAATTCCCGAAGATGAGGGAGCACATCATTGATGTTCTCGGGCGGGAATCTCAAGATTCCAAATACGGCTACTGTTGCCTTCATTGTTCCTTCCTTGTACAAATTCCGTTACTAGCGCAATCTCCATGGCGGATATCTTCGATTTACACCGGCAGTATAAAGACAAATTAAATTCCCACTAGGATCTCGTAATCGCGCCTCAGTCCAAAGCCACTCTTCCGCTTTTGGAATAGTGCCGAAGTAATAACCTTTCTTCACAAGGTCCGCATGTACTTCCGATAGATTATCGACCTCAAAATATATGACGGCGCCGGGTGAGGATGTTTTAGATTCTACTTTATCTAGCGAAAAAGTTGCGTCGCCTGCAGGACATTCGAATCGGGTATACGTGTCAGTGGACACGATTTTTCGAAACCCCATGCCTTCATAGAAGGCGTTCGATGCTTCGATATTTTGTGCAGGTAGCGTGACTTGATTAAGATTCATAGCATTGTCACAAATGATCCTGGTTTCTATCATCAACAGGCGGTTCCTTACGCAAACAAATTCACTAACAAGCTACTTTTCCTCATAATGCGTAGTATATCTTCCCTGCCGAAATCTCTTGCCGCCTCGTATGCGTCTTTGTCTTCCATCAGTGTCTTAATCGCCGGGTCTGCGTCCTACTCT
This sequence comes from Gammaproteobacteria bacterium, assembly GCA_029881255.1. Lineage (NCBI taxonomy): Bacteria > Pseudomonadati > Pseudomonadota > Gammaproteobacteria > Gammaproteobacteria bacterium. Next base: position 1,136,683 of record JAOUMY010000001.1, read on the forward strand.
AGCAAAAGTCGTACGACTTCAATATGCCCGCTTTTTGTACTCACGAATAGGGGAGTCGCCACAATTTCTGGGTGTTGATAATTAGGATTTACGCCGTTCTATAGATAGCGCAGAATTAGCCTAATATCTCCTCTTACCGCCGTGCGATACATCGTTTTCCTGTGGCACGAATCTGTCACCACCATACAAAAATTATCGCTCGGACTCAAGACAGGACATGTTTTTACTGAACTGCTTTGAAATAAAGTCTGGTGAGAAGCGCCAGGTTTGTGTTTTGCCTGGTGTCTCAAGTGGATCGACAAAAGTAAGCACCGCATTGTCTGAAGGAGGAACAAATTTTAGTTTATGAAAGTGAGCTTCTGCCTCGATAAATCCATCAGTGCGTGTCTTGATAGTGATGCCGCGCAGGCGAGTCAAGCGTCCCCATAGTTCCTCGTTTTCAGTGACGCTTTCATCGCAAGGATTAATGCATTTTAGTATACCTTCTGAAATCTCTCCCTTATTGTTGGTTGTGCTCACCACCAAACGCGGTGGTGTGATACAGGTGCTTTGATCTGCCAGAATGTCCTGGATATGTGGAGGGTTCAATGAAACATAGGTAGTGGTTCCGAAATGTTTCCCCAAATGCTTTTTTACCCACGGTTGTGGAAGCTGGTAGACTGCCCAAACCCCATTTTGATTAGGCTCTACGAGTGTCCCTTCAGCATGTGCGCAGCTAAAAAAAACAGTTATTGAGACGAATGCAAATACGCAACTAACCAGTCGTCGTGGAAAAGAAATAAACGAATAAACGATCATGGAGTGTCTCCATATGCCCGTGTTATCTTTGCTGCCCAGTAGGGTTTGCTGGTGCTAAATGGATAATCCTTTATGTCCAGGGTGTGCACGTAACCGTTATTAGTGCCTCGATTCGTAAATTCATGAACGTGTCTGTCTACTACGAGAACGACATGCCCTTCATTCCACATGACATAGGTGCCGGTTTTATGATCATCGAAAAACTTGATGATGTCATCCTTCTTCTTGGCATCAATATCGAATGGTCGAGTGGCGCCAAGGTGTTCAGCTAGCTGAGTGCCATAACCACTCATTCCTTTTTTGCTTGCATCACAAGCGAAAATTCCGCCAACGTAGGTTGTGCAGTCGAATCCTCGTTTGTCGTTGTCTATTACCGGTAAATTGTTATATACAAAATAGTAGTCACCATCTATAGCTTCGTGATGAAGTATTCTGCCCGTGCCATTCCCGGTGTATTTCAATGCTGGGCCGGTATCTCCTTCACCCATAGCCGGGCTTAGAGGGCCGCTAATGGGTTTTACAGGGCAAGTTAAAAATTCGACATTTGAAATGGAAACTGGCCAGTTCTCACGTGCTACATATAGTGCGCAAGGTATCTTTTTCCCCCAAAGATTCTGCTTCTTAATTAACGCCAGCAATTGGGGTAGGTTCTCGGACGAAAATAGATCTTTTGAGGATCTATCGGTAACGTCTATGACCTGAGTGGGGTCGATTTGGGCATTCACGATCGCTAACAAAGGCGGTGATGCTGCGATTCGAAACAAGATTCGATAGGGCTTTGGTGGCTTAGTTCCGGTGTATGAAATCTTGTAAGCTCCATTGTTAAATCGCTCAAGGGTTGGAGTTTTGAGCTTGAGAGGAGTATTTAAACTGACCAGCCGATTAAATGTCGTCTTGTTTGGCTCTATTAATCCATCGTCTTTCCCATAAAGTTTTTGAAAACCACGTATGGCGTTTATAGTGTCATAAGATATGCGAAGAGGCGGAGTCGCCAAAAGTTTGCCAGGGGTATTGGTAGTAAAAGGTAGACGAGGAATTTTCTCACCAGTCCAAACGACTCTGGCCTGTTCTAAAAGATTCTCAACGATTGCCACGTCGCGCGGATTGTTTACTCCATTTTCTCCAACTGAATTTACTATTTTTTCGGTCATAGTCGGTTCCAGTGCTTGTTCGTAAAAAACCAATTAAGATGTCTTTTTTCAGCTATGTGAGGCAAAGAATAACACTCGAATACCTAATAAGAATTATAAGGTATTCGTGTTGTTATCTCCTTCTCAATAGTATATCCAGCCTGAACGAAAAATGCGTTATCAGAATTAGTTAATCCGCCAGTGGACTCATGAAGTGGAAAATATAAGAAATATGATAGAGTCGTGTTCTGCGTTGTTGGTAAAAGTTGGGTCAGATACAACTTTTCAATTTTTCTGAATGCTGAGCGTGCGACATTAATTAGATTCATTAATCATAACGATTGTATTCATAGTAGCGTTGAGTAAAGTAGCCCAAACGTCGCACACGCACCGATAACTGAAATTATTCCGATCTTATATCTAAACAATGCAATAAATGCGGCTAGCCCTATAAACAAGGAAAACCAATCAAATACGCCGCTAAAACCCTGCGGCCAAAGCACGTGATAGGCAAAGAAGACAGCAAGATTGAGCACAACGCCTACGACCGCCGCAGTTATACCAACTAAGGGCGCTGTAAATTTTATATCGTGTCGAGTGGCCTCGACCGATGGTCCTCCCAGCAGAATAAACAAAAAAGAGGGTAGAAAAGTGAAAAAGGTGGCGATACTCGCCCCGACAATGCCAGCCAGTGGTAACAATTCCGGCCCGAATAATTCCTTGGTCCAACCACCAACAAACCCTACAAATGCCACAACCATAATTAGCGGACCCGGTGTGGTTTCACCCAGGGCCAATCCGTCTATCATTTGCGTTGCACTCAACCAGGCATACTGCTCGACGCCGCCTTGATAAACATAGGGCAGCACCGCATACGCACCGCCAAATGTCAGTAGCGCTGCTTTCGTAAAAAACCAGGCCATCTGTGTTTGTGTGCCTTCCCATGTATAGAAATTATTGAGTAGGAATATGGCAATAATCCAGATTGAAACGCCAATCACGCCAAAAACAATTAATCTGGACCATTTGAAGCGCGCGTGTTTTGGTAAGGGAGTGTCATCGTCAATAAGCGCCGGGCCTGAGGACTTGCCGGAGCCGGCGTGATGTCCTCCGGTACGGAACTGATCTGGTGCGAACTTTGAACCTGCGTAACCCAAAAGTCCGGCGATCAGCACGATATAAGGGAAGGGAACCTCGAGCGCAAAGATCGCGACAAAAGCGAGTATGGCGATGACGCGAAGCGTATTGTTTCTCAGTGCTTTTGAGCCGATGCGATATGCGGCAAACACAACAATCGCTGTTACTGCCGGTTTGATTCCGTGTAAGATTCCCTCTATGGCGGGCACATTGCCATAAGCCAGATAAACCCAGGTGAGCGCGATTAGAATAAACAGTGAGGGCAAAACGAATAAAACGCCGGCCGTGATTCCGCCCCACACGCCGTGCATTAACCAGCCGATATACGTGGCAAGTTGTTGCGCCTCAGGACCGGGTAATATCATGGTGTAATTGAGTGCATGTAGAAAACGATGCTCGGATATCCAGCGACGCTTTTCCACCAACTCCTGGTGCATCATGCTGATTTGGCCAGCGGGGCCTCCAAAACTGATGAAGCCCAATTTCAGCCAATACAAAAAGGCCTCAAAGAATCGGACTGCGGGAAATGCTTCTGTCGGTCTCTTTTGATTGTCTGACATTGGTCCTTTTGTTAACACTCCGTAAAAGAATACTATTCGTTAATCCATGAGCGCGATCTTTTGCCACTATAGTGCGCAGCTACTTCTGGCACGTCACCCATTCTGCGAAAAGTCGACACCGGTAACCTCCCAGTCCCGTCCAATAAACGAGCGTGCTAAAGGAACGCCTGCGCCACATCCGAGGTCGAGTAATTTGCCAGTTTGAGAGGCAAGTTTTGAATGAAATCCATTGATGATGTGATCGATATTAAACGCATCGCGATTTTCATCATACGATGCCGCAAACTTATCATATATTTCCGAAAGGTGTTCAGTCTCCACGGGTCAGCCTCCTTGCTACAGCGAATTGCGACGAATAGAGTGAAGTGTGTATTTGCTAACTATATGTAGTCTTTAGACTCGTAATAGTGGTAGCCTGCTTGGGTTAATTCTTGAATTTCACTAAGCTGCTCTGCGTCTATAGACTTAAAATTAAAACAGGATTTTCCGTGCATGTGTTTTCTCAATTCAACTGACACGCTTACCAATAAACTCGGTTCTACATAAACTGGCATCAGATGATAACTGACGTAGTTCTTGTTGATTTGTACACTGCCAAAAAACAGTGGCTTTCCGTTCTTCATGATATGCCGGGTGTTTAGAGAGTAGCATTCCATGTCGTCACTACTGCACACAAGTTTCTTGTCATGTTGCACTAGTATGCGTTTAAGTTCACCGAAAATCGTTCCAAAGTCCACCTTGTTGTCCTTCTCGCTGTCATAGAGCGTAATATAAGTGTTCGTGCTCGAGCGAATCCAATACTAGTGTAAAAAATAAATCAATCATAGCGCCGCGAGCAAGTACATAGCCGACAGATGCGACGAAGTATAAGTCTTTCTGTCTCAACATATTCAGGTGCCTTCATTTCTCTCAAAAACTCCGCTAAAAAGTAGTGATTCTGCTGGTTTAAAATTGAAGCCCAATATGGATAGTTGGGAAAAATATATATTTTGGAACATTGTAAGTCTCGTTCAATACTAGCTCTACTGGGCTAATATCAGAAAGATTTCGTTTGATCGCCATCCAGGGAGTGATGTATCCATGTTTACCGACTAAATATTTGTATCCGACACGTAGTCCAACTAAATCTGCAGCACGAGCTTGATGAGCAACATTGTCGCCATATGTGTATTCTATAATTGTCGCTTCGTATTCAATGCCACCAAATAGTCCCCTGTTACTCTCTCGTGAATAGTCAAATTTAAAACCGACGCCGTTTTGCTTGACGGCGTAATTGCTATTGTCACGCATGAAATCCGGAAACTGAGCGCCAAATACGCCAATTTGAAATCGCAATCTATCCTGTTCGATACCAGCGTGCGCCGAATAGCCGCTAAAAAGAAAAGCAAGCGGGTCCGTCTCGACAAAGTACTTAGTCTCCGCGGGTAAATGCAAAGGTAAGGCAAACAAAAAAATAAAAAAAACGTTTCTCATAAAACGTAACGTTTCCCTTTTAAGAGTTTAATATGCCGCTTGTGTACATTCACAAGACCTGTCTGGCACAAATCGGTGCTTCTGACGTGAACGCCATATCGCGGTCACGAACCATTTGGAACGTCAAACGTAAGAATGCCAATACCGATTATGGTCAAAGGCAATATTACGAAATATGCCAGAGCCATCGTTCGCCCGCTATAAAAATGTCGTGTTATGCCCTGAGGGGTAACCCTTGTGCCCAGCCACGTGACATGGCATTGGCTATGTTGGAAAAATCCGTTCTCTTGCTGTTTTCATTTCGAGACGGGCAGAAATTCCTGATTTGTTTGAAATACATACCCATGATTGGCTTGCATAAATGTTGAAGCTGCTGATGCGCAGCGTTGGCTATCCCAGCCGTAACGCGGCGAAGCGTTCGAAGGAGCGCTTTGTGTATGTCCGGCATAGGCATGAATTAATGAGGAAAAAGTCGAACAATTCTGTTCATCAAAGGACGCTACGTAGGCATGATAATCCCTGTTATCGAAAGTATGTCTAAAGCCCCGGTAGATATTGCTAACAGGAGACTGCTTGAATTCGCCTACCCAACAACTTTTAACTACTACACAACGTCGCCATCAGCGGACCACCAAAGTGGAGGACTAAATGTGGCATAAGCGAAGTGACCACATTTTGGCCGGAACAGAGGTGGGTCCGCTACATGGCTTAGTTATGTGTGCAGTCTCAGAAAAAACCACTTAAAGTGGTTTGACGTTAGTCGCACAAGGTCCTTTTTGACCTTGCCCCACTACATATTCAACTTTCTGACCGTCTTTAAGCGATTTACGACCGCTAGCCTGTATTTCGGAGTGATGAACGAACAAATCCTTGCTGCCATCATCTGGTGTAATAAATCCAAATCCTTTGTCATCATTGAACCACTTAACTGTACCTTTACTCATGCTTTCTATCTTCTCTATTTCGGTGAGTTGTAAGTTACTAATATCGCTATCACCATTACGAAACTAGTCTTTTGTGTCGATTCCAATTTATCTCTGGCACATAATAGTTTGATTGTGTGTGATATGTCTAGATCTCACAAATTATCTAATTCACCTGCCGCAGCTGGCGACATTTTGGCGAACTATCCGGCGTCTACGGACCTTAGCTCGACAGAGGCGCCAAATTTTTATCAGTAGCCTTAACCATCATAGAAGACTCCGGTTCTATCCACAAATAGACATTACCCTTCCAATCGTCGAGCTGACTCATACTTTTTGGCTTTTGCTTATCCATAATAGCTTTTACACATAAAACTGCCAAAAACGGTGCGATGTCAGGAGCAAAATGAATGTCCCTCTTATAACTCATTGCGTTCCATAGCCTCAGCCAGCCTATTTGACCCTCGTGCCTTTAACTGCCTAATTACCTGCGCCCTATCTTGTAACGAACGATTTTGACTGAGTTTATATTTGCACTGAATATTTGTGATCGTGACCTCGAAGCCAAGAATAGCACCTAGCATGGATGATTTATATTGTGGTAGCCACGGGATTTCAAAGGTGGATTCATATTTTGAAGTCAGATCGTTGACTATTTCTTCAAAGTCTTCGGGATTTCGGAGTACCTTGCACTGCCCATAAATATGAACTGCCTGATAATTCCAGGTGGGCACGCCTGGGGAATTATACCAGGAAGGCGAAATGTAATCGTGAGCACCCACGATGGTAATCAGGACTTCCTGTCCATCGACTTCAGTGTGTTGCGGGTTTTCTCGAGCAAAATGACCGAGCACTTTAGATTTGTCTTTAGAAAGTAAAAATGGCAGATGCGTAGAGAAGAGTTTGCCACCAACACTTGAGATAAGCTGGCCGAAGGAATTTGCTTCGACAAAAGCATATATTTCATTTTCGTCGGTGAATTCAAAATGTTTGGGGATATACATAATCTTTCCTTGAATTACAACGCCCAGCCGAGGCGCGAAGAGCGCAGCGACGTGTCACGTGAGCAAAGCAAACAAACTCGGGCTTATGGTTAGGCGCCTAAATGAAATATGGCACATTAGTCAAAAAGATCCATATTGGCATTCACGTACTCCATAACTTCATCATATTTGAATTCGTCAATCTTCTCATGTACTACATAGCAATATAGGAACGAAGAAACCAGATGAAACTTATAATAACCCCTGGACTCTTCATCTAGGGAAACATCTGTTTCATATTGTTCTTGGTTTAATTCCCCCATTTTCTGAAGAAGCGAAACATCATTTAGATCATACCTCTCTGCGTATAAAAGTGGTGCCAATAGGTAAATATCCTCTAATGAGAACGATTTTTCTCTTGCAATTTCTAACGCTCTTTTTAAAGCTTCTTCTGATGCTTCAAGCCAGTGTTTCATAGTAGACTCTCATTTTTGTGCGCATAAGGTTGAAAATAGCCGGTGCGCAGCGGAAAACCTGTCCGCCAAAATGCGCTTGTTATAACTCATTTTCCTTTTTGAATTTTCCGTTTTTCAGAAAATACACTGTCTGCTCAATTACCGCCTCATTATTCATGAGAAATGGGTGTGTCGCCGGAAGGACAATGAAATCCTCCATCCCTTCGACTTTCGTTGCTTCGACCGAAACCTTTCCGTCATCCGGGTTCGGCAGAAACGCAGACAGAATGAGATTAATGCTTTGCGTGCCAGCAATCACCCCCAGTTCAAAGTTTACCGGACCAAGCGATTTGGGAACGTCATTCTCGCCTGTTCCGAGTTGCATACCGGCCGGGCCGTTGAGGAGCTCAAAGCCAGGTGCATTCTTCAAATTGTCGACAACTTCGCTGCCCTTGTTGGGAGGTCCAAGCATGACCACCCGACCAATATCTTCTCTTTCGTGCTTTTTGAGATAGACTCGGACGAGAATTCCTCCCAGTGAGTGGGTTACAAAGTTAATCTTTGTCGTTGCGTTCGACTCACATTTGTTGATTCCTTCCCCAACCGCAATTTCTGCGAGTTCGTCAACCGTATGTTTGCGCGACGGGTAGTCGATGTTTTGGACAATAAAGGCTTCCGCGGATAGCCGCGCTTCCATCGTTTTCATCGAATCGGCCGTACGGGCCAGTCCGTGCAAAAGTACGACACATTCACTCGCAAAAGATGGGATGCAAATCAGCAGCAGTGCGAATGCTGCGACACAATGTCGCACTAGTAATGAGCGCATGAGTTATAACGCGGCAATAGCCCGCAAAAGTATGGTGCCGTAAAATGGCGCAGAACGTTGGTCGGCGCGAGCGAAGCGAGTGGTTCTCTAGTTGCCATGTTAGCCGCCGTTTTTAGAGCTAGAAACAAATTCAATTTGGAACTCGCTCTGTTCGCAGTCATCGGGCGGCTCCCAAAGTTTACTCGCAATTTCGAATATGTGATCAGGAACCACCATTGAGAACGTGGCACCTCTTTCAAGATTGCGACGTCGAACACGCTCCCGGCGCTCGCTGTGAGGAGCATCGAGAATGTAAACAATGAGAGGTAGTCCGTCGTTTTGCACTTGGTGGCAGAAATCAATGCGACCTTGACGTTGAATAAGCCCGAGCTCGAGAATCACGTCTTTACCTGACACAAGAAGGCGAAGACTATGAGTCCATATAAGATTAAGAAGCCTTTCCTTTCTTTCTAGGTACCAAGAAGCAAAGTCACCCGCAGGGCGATCGGGGCTAAATAAATTCGCAAACCATTCGTCTAGGGCAATGTGAACACCGCCATTACTCGCCGCTAGTTGAACAGCGAAAGTAGACTTACCCGCACCAACTGGACCTTCAATCAAATGAACAATGGGCATAATTAACTCGCTACGTATACGATTACTAGAGGCTAACGAGGCCGTAGATATACCCTGGCACGATTTAAAGAAAAACCGACCTCCTGAGAAGCCATGTGTTCGACGATCGCAACCTCAGGAATGGTTTTGCTACCCCATAATTCTAAAATATTATTATACATTCGAGTTTTCCTACAGCCTCAATATTCTGACCAGGGACGCTGAGCTTGCGAAGCGTCCCAGTGAGCGCAGCGAACAATCTGGGTCTTATTGTTAGTTTTCTTGCTTAATAAATACAGAATCATCTATTCCATCCGCAATTTCTATTGGTCTAGCCTCTGGTGTTGAGGCATCGTATAGATCTGTAGTTTTACCAAAAAATAAGTTTCCATCGACGATCTTGTATATATCATATCTCATACGAAATTCTCGTAGACCTGAATATTTTTCAGTTACATCCACTTCCTCGCCAAGGGTGATACTAATTTCAAGGTAGGTCTCTAGCTGTTCTTTCTCTTCGACGCTGTATGGAGTAATAGTTGCGGACACAGCTTGAAAGTCTATATTTCCTTCGCCGTTACTGCCATCTACCTTTAAATCAAATTTTGCTGTTCGCGTATAACTGGGATCAGAACATTCTGAGTCCAAGAAATATCTATCGGAGTAATACATAGCATCACTGGTGAATTCAATAACATCTTGCGCAGAACCTCCTGAATTGCTCGTATCACACTCTGTAGCCCAAATACCTAATAGTTCCGAATCAATATTTGACTCAGAATTGGCGCAACTGAAAAGCGCCAAACAACTTAATACTGTAAATATTTTTCTCATTCTATTCCTCGTAAAACTAACGTTTGAGTTAAAGGGCCGCGCGCTGTTTGCGCGGTCCAAGCAGGGCTGCTTTTTACCCTGCGGTTTTAAACGATTTGTTATGTTTAACCATGACTTAAATAGTACCCTAAGGAAAATGACGCATTATTCAGACAACTAAGGATATTTTGATTAGAGTCTGGGTCTAACGCCTGATCAAGAAATTTAGATGCTTCTTGAAGCGCAGGAAGATAGCTAGTTGTTTCTATATCGATATCCGTACCATCATTTTTATGTGCTCTATCTTTTTCTGATTCTATTTCTTTGTAGACTTTTTCAATAGACAACATTAATTCTTCTTTTCTATCGTAGGTGGCCGATTCAAAATTCTCCGATATTGCTTCAATACTGTCACGGTAACTAGACAGTCTCTTTTTTACTCGTGTAATTGTGAATTCATTTTCCATTTATTTTTTAAACATAACGACCAAGCTGTGCGTTGCAAACGAAGCGCAGCGCAGTTTGCATCCGAACGAGCGCCTTGTTATCCATCGATCTCGAATTTTTCGCTTCGGTCATTTTGACCTTTCACCTTGTGTAATGGATCAACGGTTAACACCTCTTGATCTTGCTTTTTGACCATGTCAAAACTTTGAAATGCTGCCCGAACTTTAAATATCTTTACTACATCTGTATTTGCAAACACCTGCTTCCTTATTTTAGTAAGTTTTCGTTGGCAGCGAGCTCCTAATATAATTTCTCGCAATTCAAAGTCTGGAGAAATTTCCTCATAATACAGTCCCGTCTCAGGATCTACATACTCTAAATTTTTAACGTATCTCCATTCACGTTCATAGGACCAATCACTAAACTTCGTGGTTACAATCTTCTTAAAAACTTCATCATCAAAAGCCATATTATTTGGGCTGCTACTTAACAAAGAGTCGAGGCGATCTTTGTGATAATCAACTTTCCATACACGATTCTCAGGAACATCCAAACCAAGGCATACGCCTGTATGATTTCTAGCGTAATGACCCCACATCAATGGGCTTTTCCAGTTATCGGTAAAACTAATAAATCCATATAAAGAAGCCCAATGCTTATAAAGCCTATCGAAGTGGCGACGCGCTTTCTTTCCTTCCTGTCGAATTCCTAAGAGCTCAAAGGGATCGTTTACTGTATCGAAGGTTGACAGTCGAATACGCTGCTCAGGAAGAATATATTGCTCTAACGTTTCTAGCGTAGTCATGTAGTAAAGTCGCACGATACCTCTCTTCAGATCCTAGATGGATAACGAGACTGTAGAAAAACCCGCAACTGACACCGACAATCTCGCCCGTCAGTCTGAACAATATCCAGTGAATTTTTCATGCCCCAAACATTATTCATTTGCATCAATTTGATTGAACCTGTCGTTTTACGCTGTTAATCCACCATAATTGGCCAACTTCTCTATGTTATGCACCATACAGCAAAGCTGCCATTGGCTTTGCACCTTCTTTTTACCTCGCAAACTAAAACGGTTCAACCGCTTATTCGTGCCTATGTTTGCA